>JANQFN010000252.1 GCA_028277825.1 Desulfarculaceae bacterium | reverse complement strand
GGTGGTCCAAACAATCGATTGTTGGAGGGTCAAAAACCCCAAGACCCTGCGCTTGAGCTATCCCACCGGCAGCGTCAAGGAGTTCGTGTTCAGGTTGTTCACTCCCAAGGGCAAACTGGTGGCCACCCAGCGCCGTCCGGGCTAGGAGGAGTAGCGCACATAGCCGCCGATAAAAAACGGCTAATCCCCGCCCTGATGACCCTCGCCGTGGCCGCCGACCTGTGGCTGGCCCCAGTGGCTCTGTGTCTAGCGTCTGGCACCAGCGGCAAGGCCCGGCTGAATGTCAAGCAGTCGGGCCGAAACCGGAGTATATCCCCAAACCAGCACGGGCTTGGAAACCCCCATTTTAATAGATGTTGGGCACCTTTTTGGCCTGGGCCGAGCGCACCCATTTGGGTACGAAGGGGGCGATGATGTCCTGGGACACCACGGGCATTTCAATGAAGGCAGGTCCCTCGTTTTCCAGCGCGGCTCGCAGGACCGGTTCGATATCCTCATGCCGCTCAAGGCGCTGACAGTGCAGGCCAAAGGCCTCGGCCACCTTCAGGTAGTCGGCTGTTTTGCTGAACTCCGTACAGAAGGGCTGGCTATCACCGACCAGCACCGTCTCCCCCCTGATCCAGCCAAAGGTGTCGTTGCGGTAGAGGACTATGGTGATGTTCTTGTCGGCCCGGGCAATGGTTTCCAACTCGCCGCAGCAGAAGCCGAAGCTGCCGTCGCCGGTCAGCGCCACCACGGGGGCCTCCTCATCGGCATAGGCCGCGCCCAGGGCCGCCGGGATGGCATAGCCCAGGGCGCCCAAGGAATAGTTGCTGAGATATCTCCGTCCCGCCTGTTTCATTTGATACAGCGGAGTGGCGAAGATGCTGCCCATCCCCGCCTCGGTGGTTATGATGCCCTCGGCCGACAGCAGGCTGTTGAGGCTTTTCATGAACCGCGGCGGGAAGATGCCCTGGTTCACCTCGGGTATGGGGGTGTCCAGTAAC
The DNA here is from genome assembly GCA_028277825.1 of Desulfarculaceae bacterium. Lineage (GTDB taxonomy): Bacteria > Desulfobacterota > Desulfarculia > Desulfarculales > Desulfarculaceae > Desulfoferula. The sequence continues at coordinate 10,238 of JANQFN010000252.1, read as the reverse complement.
TGCTGCAGGGCCTCTTGGCGCGCCTGGGAATAATCGGTGATTTCAGCTTTTCTCTCAATTTTATTATCCGCGATCACCTTGAGCATGTATTCCAACGAAGCCTTGGCGTCGCCGCACAGGGAGATGTCGGTCTGGTAAATATTGCCCAGATTTTCCGGGGCCACATCCAGGTGCAGGATGGTCTTGTCATTGTCCTTGGGGGGTATTTTCCAGGCATCGGTGCCGGTGGAGTCGGTATTGGACCCTATATAGAAAATGGTGTCCGCGTTTTCGATGAAGCTATTGGTGAAGGCGGTGCCGCCCCTGGCTCCCACCACGCCGATGGCAAAGGGTCCCTTTTCGGCCATGGTCCCTTTGCCGGTGGTGGTGGTCCCCACCGGAATGCCCAAGGCGTTGGCCAGTTGCGCAACCGCCGCTTCCGCGCCCGAACTCAGGGCCCCCTGCCCGCATACGATCAACGGCGTCTTGGCGCGGACCAGGGCCTCCAGGGCCTTTTCCAAACCAGCCGGATCGGCCACGCTGCGGTAGGAGGGATAAAGGCCGCATTCCGGCTGGGCATAGAGGTCGCCCACTTCCGCGGTGTCGCTCAGGCAGCTCCACATCATGCGCAAATGGACCGGACCGGGCCGCCCGGAGGTGGCCACGCGAAAGGCCCGGCGCATGAGAAAGGGAATCTCCTGGGGACGGTCCAGGATGAAGCTTTCTTTGCATATGCTGGAGTAGAAATCACTCTGGTCCATGCCGGTCAGCATGCAGCGCTTGTCATCGTTTACATTTACGTCGGAAGTGAAAAAGATCAGGGGGATGCTGCCGGCGAACGCCTCGGCGATGCCGGGGGCCGAATGGGTGACCCCGGGACTAGGGGTCTCCAGCACACCGGGCCTGCCCGACACCTTGGCGTAGGCTTCGGCCATGAAGGCGGAGTTTTTCTCATCCCGGTTCAGGATATGCTTAATTTCCGGGTACTGGAACCAGGCGTCGTACAGGTCCAAAGTGGTTTCCCCGGGCAAGCCGAAGACATGTTGCACACCATACAACTTGAGCATTTCCAGTATTATTTGCGCACCGTTCATCGCCGTTTCCTCCGAAATTATCTGCAATCGACCTGCTCTCTGATGCGATTCCAGCCCCTAAACTACACACTGGACTGGTTGGGAGTCCAGCCTTGTTATGGCGGTTTCGGGCCTGAACGGACAAATGGGGAGCGGGGCGCCACGCGTGATGAGGGCGGTCGGGAACTTCAGAGGTTGTAGTGCTGATCGGGCACTTGCCTCAAGCAGCGGTGATGCCCAAGAGACGCGTTTGACAATTTTCAGGGAGAATTGCCTCGAAGGCGGGAACGGGTATTGTTGAACCTTGCCGTGAATGATGACGGGAAGAATTAAAGGTTGGCGCCTGAACAACCTCTGACCAGTTCGGCTAGCCGAAGAAGCTTTTCTGATTCCTCAAGTAGCGCAGGATATCTGAGAACCTGAAGATATTGCGGTACTCTCCGGCCAGGGGGTCGAGGTTGGGATCGCTGATAATGTCCCGGCCCTGCTCCAGCCCACTCAGGGCATCCAGGGTCATCTCGATGCTGTAATCATCCAACTGCAGATAGGCGTCCACGTAGTCCGAGGCCTGCTTGGGGTCCAGGGAGCGGCGCGAAACTATCTGGCCGGTGTCCATGCCCGCCTCCAGGCGTTGCAGGCTCAGGCCCAGCCAGTCGGGCCGCTTGTAGGCCACCGCCCAGGTGGGCGTGTGCGCCCCGCGCAGGCCGGGCATCATGCCGTGGTGCCAGCTCAGGACCCCCCAACCGGCGATGTCCAGCAGAGGTCTTGGCACGATGCCCCAACCCAACTGGATGATCACATCGGGGCGGCGGGCGGCGATTGACCGGGCCAAGGCGCCCAGATCGCCGGCGGCGGGAAGAATGATGTCGCAATCGGCCAGGCCCATGGCCGGGTCCGGGTAGCGCCGGGCCCGGGCCTCCTCCACCCGCAAGGCCAGCTTCATCTGAAAGCGCTCCCCCAGCACCAGGCCCGGCGCGGCCAGCAGCGACGCCCAACGGCCGCGCCGGTTCACCCGCCGCGAGCGATAGTACTCGCGCTCCAGGGCCTGCAGCCAGGTTTTGCCGCCGGGGGGCAGCACCCGCCCCAGGCGGCTCAACAGTTCATGCACGCCGCCTTGCGGCGCCGGGCCGGCGGCCGGCTCCTTCGCCTGGCCCGCGGCGATCACTTCAGCCCCGGCTTTCAGTTCGCTGAGACTCTCCGGCGGCAGCCAGGTCCGGCCCACGGTGACCAGTTGAGGATATTGCTCTTTGATCTGGCGATATAGGCTCAAATAGGGGCCGGATTGCTGGGGAACCCAGGTGAGCACCACCACGCGCAGGGGAGAGGCGGGATCCCGTTGATAGGCGGCAATGGGGCGCGGTCCGGGGATGAACTGCTCCAGCCCCCTTCCCAAAAAGGTGCGGGGAATGGCGTAAAGGGAGTCTGCGCCGGGTTCGGCCGCCACGGCAAAGGCGGCGGCAAAGCCGGCCTCTTTCACTTGCGCCACGGTGGCCGCGCTATACAATCCCTCCGGATAGCTGAAGTATTTCACCTCCCGGCCGGTGACCGCCTCCAGGTCTTGTCTACAGCCCGCGATCTCCCGCCTGGCCATGGCCGCGTCCAGCTCCTGCAGGGAGACGTGGCTTTTGCCGTGCCCCCCTATGGTGACCATGGGGGAAGCGGCCAGTTGGGCCAGCTCATCAAGGGTCATAAAGCGGAACTTGTCCAGAACGCGCCCCGGAGAAAGACCGCATTGGGCCAAAAGCTCCTGGGCCGCCTCTTGCTGATCCGCGGGGGGGTGCGCGTAAACCTCCCGCTTCAAGGCGTCATGCAGAGCCAGGGCCTGAGCATAATCCCGGGGATCATACTGGCGTCCCTGAAATTTGACCGGTCCGCCGGCATTGATGATTGCCCGTACCCGGAGCACGTACCAGGGTAGGAAACCTTGCATGGCCTGGGAGGTGACAAAGACGGTCAGGGGCACCGAGTGCCGCTCACAAATCTCGGCGGCCAGCAGGCTGCTGGCGAAACCGTCGTCCATGCTCAGATGGATTAGATTCCAGGCGGTGTTGTTGGCCTTAAGGTTCTCCGCCAGTTGGTCGGATGATATGAAACAATAAGTTCTCTTATATTTTTTTAAGAAAGCTTCGAACTCGCGGGCAGTGGGATCGTGCAGGTCGCTATAGTCGGTGATCGCGCCGTTTCCGAGCAGTCTGTGGAAATAAAGGCAGCGCACAGCTCAGCCCCGGGGAAGGGAAACGTTTTTTTTCAGGCCAGTCCTTTTCAAATCCTTAATCCTCCGGTTCCGATTTTTCCCACGCAGCCCAGCCCCTGACAAGGTACCACGAAAATGGATTGTAATCCGGCCATGGTACCGAAAGGCGAAACCAAGAACAAGTATCATCTTCTTCAAGGACAAGCGCCTCAAGCGCTGGCATCTCAATGATGAATGAAAATCCCGAGGCGCCGGCAACGGAGACCGTTTCCGCCTGATGAACAACCTCGCCGCAAGCAGTGGGGTATCAAGAGAAAGATTTCAGCTTTATAGCGCGGCAAGCCGCGGGGAATGAACCCCCGTATGGGGGTTCAAGGAGTGGCCGACAAATTATAATTTCCTTTTTTTATATCTAGCCGCCATCTTCCCAAGGTCGGCTTCAAGAAATATGGCAATAATTGCTCATCCCATTTATGCATCTGACTATTTAAAACACATTCAACCCCAAAGAAATCCCATAAGGATTCGTTACAATCTTCAACCACAAATCCCCTCAAAAAAATCACCCACCCCATTTATCCCCAAAATATCGGCGAGACATCAATAAGTTCACTGAAAGGAAATATCTCTGACGCATAACGGTAATATTTCGCAATAAAAATTGAAACCAGTGAGCATCAACAGGACCTTGAAGGTGCACTGGGTATTTACCCGCAACTTCAATTTGAGGTCATCATGAAAGTCGAGGCCCTTAGCCCACTCAAAAAAGACCAGATTGATTCAGCCAGGGTTTTGGCGGAGTTGGGCGTGGGCACCTCCAGTAGGGAAAAGCTGGCCGCCACGATTCCCTTCACAGCCGGCGATGTAACCGCGGGCTGTGAAAACGAATTGCAAACCGCTGTTTTGGGCAGCCGGGAACAGGTTGACCTGCCCCGTTACGTTGAGGAGTCCAACTACTATTGCAACATTGTAAAACGTCAAAGGCAGGGAGAACTGCCCCGCAAAACCGTCGACGACCTGCAAAAATGGCTGAGCGACAATAAAGAAGGGGTTTGGGAAAACTCCTGGGCCCGGGTGTATTGGAGCCAGTTAAGTCCCCTTGCCAAAGAAGTATGGCAACGGGACATGAGGCTTGACAAGAGTTTGCCCAATAGTCAGCCCAGAAGCGACGCCGATAAATTTAAAAGCCGCAGCAGCGGGGGACAAAAACAACTGCGCTTGCCGGTCAGCTATCTATTGAAACTGGCCCTGATCGATTGCCTGGGCAAACAAAAAAAGATGCCGTCCGGCCTGCTGGAGGCAGGGCTGCAATACGCGGAGCATTTTCTCTGCGACAACACCTCGCCGGAAACCTTTTCCTTTTATCTGACGCCGGTGGAGCCAAGCAGCGGGGGCGGCAGGGCCCTGGCCCGGGAGACGGGACAGCGCTTTTTGCTCACCCAGCTTTTGGCCCTGCATGCCGAAGCCTCCATGGGCCTGGCCCAGAGCGGCCAGCGGTTACTGGTCTATTTTTCGCCCCATCCGCCCCTCAGGCAAAAGCGGCTCAACCGGCTCTTGTCGGATGCCTTTTACCGCGAGCTGTTCATGAACCCCTGCCTAGCCGGCTGGGACCGGGGGCAAGACAAACAAAAGTACATGCACCTGTGCCACCAGGTCTTGAGCCGGGCCCAGTTCAACGGCCTGGCCCGCCTCAAGGAAGCCGGGCTGATCAACAACGACCTGGTGGTCCTGCCCTCGGCCTCCAACATCTCTTTGGCCAATAACGGCACCCACGTCAGCTTGGGCAGCCGCCTGCTCAGCGGGGCACGGGAGGCCAGCGGCCGCCACTTTAGCGAGGCCCATGAAAAACACCTGGGCGATTTGGCTATCAAGATCGTGGAGCACTTCCTGCCCCTGTTCGTGGGCAGCTACAGCGCCGATCCCCACCGCCTGGCCTTTGCCGACTTCCACCCCGAAAACGTTCTGAGCTTTTTGCCTTATGAGCTGGACTACACCCATCTGCGCATGATCTGGCGGCGCTGGAAGAAAAAGGCCCGTCTGAAGGTAAAGCCCCTGGGCCTGCGCCTGACCCCGTTCGGGCCGCAGTGGCTGGACCGTCCCCTCAGCCGCCTGCTGGGGCTGAAGGGCGATTTCATACCGGATCACCGCCTGATCGATTATCTGTGCGTGGTGATGAGCACCGAGCAGAGCCCCGCCCTGGACGGCCAGGTGGGCAACCACCACCGCCTGAAAAGCGACCTGGCCCAACTGGGGGTGTTCGACCCCCGCATGCCCCTGTATCTGCTCTACCGGCAGCGCGAGTATCGGGTGCATGGATTTTCCGGTTTCGAGGGCCGCCACTACAGCCTGTTCCCCAGTTTGCTTGAGGACATGGCTCAGGCGGTGGACTTGCAGCAACTGATTACCGCCCTGGCCTTTAAACTCATGGCCCAGGGGCGCCTGAGCCACAAGCATATTCCCGACAGTGTGGACGTGGAGAGCGAACGCCGGCAGATATTCTTCGGCGCCGCCATCGGGCTGCCCACCTTCTACGTCAAGCACGACAGCAAGAACCTTTTTTTGCGCCAACTGGTGAGCGGGACCAAGGGTGTCAGGCACAGCCGCCGCTACCCGGGCTATCTGCGCGTGCCCCATCAGCAGTTTCGCCTGGCCGCGGCCAAGTTCATCTGGCGGGAGGGGCGGGAACTCATCGAAAACTTGAGGCTGGAGGAGACGGCGGGGGAATTGCTGGCGCGTTTGCAGCATCCCCGTCAGCACTCGGCCATAGCCCGGCTGAGCCGGGATATCCTCTCCCTGGCCAATGCCGGCGATCCCTTTGACTTAGAGGCGGCCGAATTCAACCTGGCCGCGGAAAGATACTACCGGGGGGCCCTGTTGGAAGCCAACATCGCCGAGGCCTGGCGGGAGTTGCAAAGAGACTTCCGCAGCCGCCGGTTCCTCAAGGCCCTGGATGAGAGCGGCCTGGCCGCCCAAATCAAGCGGGAACTGGGCGTAGAGAGCATCCCTGATCTGCTGGAACGGACCGGAGCCGGTCTGCGCCAGGCCGGGTTGAAAGGCCCGGAGATCATGGCGCTGATCAATCTGTTGCTGTTGGCCATCTCGCTCAGCAGCCGGCAGGCCGCTGGGTCCATCAACCAAATCATGCAGGAAGACAACGGATATGATGCCCAGTCATCAATATATCAGGCGGGATAGCGGCGAGGTGATGACCGAGCACCTCCTGGCCGACCGCTGGATCGGCTTTTTATATTCCGACATGAGGGAGAGGTTTCCCCACCTGTTCAAGGCCCTGACCAGCAACCGGGCCTGCGATTTGCTGGGCCGCATCAATTACGAAGGCCTGCAGGCGACCAACCCCCGCAAGACCTTTGAGCTGATCAATGCCTGGGGGCTGGACGTCTCGGAGTTTTTGGACGAACCGGAGACAGTGGATACACCTTACAAACTCTTCACCAGGAAAATACGTTACTGGCAATGCCGGCCCATGACCGCCGAGCAGGGGGCCGTGGTTTCTCCGGCCGACGCCCGGCTCCTGGTGGGTTCCTTCGCACGGGAGAACCTGCTTTTTCTCAAGAACAAATTTTTCAGCTACCAAGAGCTGCTGGGCCGGGGCAAAAGGCGCTGGCTGAGCGCCTTCGCCGAAGGAGATTGCGCCATTTTCCGCCTCACCCCGGACAAGTATCACTACGTGCACACCCCGGTGGCGGGCCGGGTGGTGGATATCTATGAGATCGAGGGGGCCTATCATTCCTGCAACCCCGGCGCCGTGGTCAGCCTGGCCCAGCCCTTTTCCAAGAACAAACGGGTGGTGACCATCATCGACACCGACTGCCCGGAGGGAACCGGGGTCGGTCTGGTGGCCCACATAGAGATCGTGGCCCTGATGGTGGGTGACATAGAGCAGCGCTACAGCCAAAGCCGCTATGAGCGTCCCGAGGAGGTCATACCCGGACTCAAGCTGGCCAAGGGCCGCCCCAAGAGCCTGTTCAAACCGGGCAGCAGCACGGTGGTGCTCATTTTCCAGCCCCAGCGGATATCCTTCGCCCAGGACATCGTGGACAACCAGTGCAGCCTGGAGGCCACCAGCCGCTACAGCCTGGGCTTCGGAGCGCCCCTGGTGGAGACCGATCTGAAGGTGCGCGAGACCATCGCACACGCCAAGCGGCACTAGGAGAAACCAATAATGCAGAATCTTATATTCGTGGGCTCCCTGGCGGTCTTTTACGGTCTGTTGTTGTGGTGGAGCGCCAGACACCTGCCCGCGGAAAAATGGCAGATCGCGGCCAGCATCCCGGTCAAGAAGACGCGGGAAGGCTCCTGGTGGGGAATCAACTTGACCTACTACGGTTTTTTCTCGGCCAACGCCATGGTCTGCGCGGTGGGGCTGTTTTTCATGCTCAGCGGTTCTCTGGGCATACCCGCCTTCCAGAGCTTCATATTTTTGGCGCCCCTGTTGTCTCTGTGTTTCCCCGCCTCACGCCTGTTCGCCCGCTGGGTGGAGAAAAAACCGGCCACCGCCACCATCGGCGGGGCCTATTTCGCCGGGGTCGTCCTGGCCCCCTGGCTGGGTTTGTTTATCAAACACTCTTTCCAGGTGTTTCTGTCCCCCGCCTGGCAGATCATCCCTCTGCTGGCGGCCCTGAGCATCAGCTATATCCTGGGCGAGGGGCTGGGCCGCCTGGCCTGCATCAGCTTTGGCTGCTGCTACGGTCTGCCCCTGGCCAAAGGTCCCGCCTGGGTGCGCTTTGTTTTCCGCCAGCGCCATTTCGTCTTCACCGGCCCCATGAAAAAGGCTTCTTACGAGAGCGGTCTGCATGGCACACCCCTGGTGCCCATCCAATTGATCACCTCCGTGATCTACGGCGCCGCCGGCCTGGGGGGAATCCTGTTGTTTTTGCATGGGCATTTCCTGGCCGCCCTGTTGGGCACCAACCTGCTGGCCGGCCTTTGGCGGGCCTATTCCGAGGTGCTGCGGGCCGATTACCGGGGTGAAAAGAAATTCACCGCCTATCAGAAGATGTCGCTGATCGGGGCGGCCTACACTTGCCTGCTGCCCTGGTTCTTCGATTACCGCGGCCTGCCCGCACCCCAGGTCGGGGCCGGGCTGGAGCTGCTTTGGAATCCCACCCTGCTCCTGGCCCTGCAGGGCCTGTGGATTTTCATACTGCTGGCCACCGGCACCAGCAAGGTGACCCGCTCCAGCATCAGGTTCCACCTGAACAAGGGCAAGATATAAGACAGCGTCCCATGAGGCCGCAAAGCACCGGCCGGCCCGCTGAGCGGGCCGGCCGGTGCTTGCTGGGCATAACCAATCTAGTCGTATTTTTTGTGGCAGGCCTTTTCCATGGCCTTGAGGTCCCGGTAGGCCTGCTGGAGAGCATCTGCATCGCTCCCTTGGCCAGCCTCCAAAAAGGCCTGGGCCTTGGCCTCGAACTCGGGGTACATGGCTGAGCCCAATTTGGCTTTATCAAAACTGGTCATCAACAGGCAGTTGTCATAAAAGGCCTTGACCTCGGAGGGGTCCAGGGCGGCGCCTTCTTCCAAGCGCTTGCCGATGGCGTCGAACTGCTTGTCCATCACCTTTTTCAGCTTCTTGTAGGACAGCGGCTTGCTCTGATCCGTCTCAGCTTCGGCCGGGGCCGTAGCGCCGTCGCTCACCACCAGGGCCTCGTCTGGGGCGGCCTCTGCAGGGCCCTCCCCGGCGGCCTCTTCCTGGTGAATCTCCTGGGTGGAGAGCTTGAACTGCACCTTGACCGAGGTCTTGCCCTTTTTGGCCTTGAGGGATTCTTTGACCTTGACCTGGCCCTCGAATTCCATCTCCTCGTTGCTGACCTGAATGGCTCCCTCTTCCAACTGGTCGGCCAGGCGGCGCAGATAGCGGACCGTCTCTTCGCGGGAAAGCGTGTGTTTTGCCTTCCTTTTGCTGTTGGCGTCGCTTTCCATTTTTATTATCCTCGCTTGCTTTTGGCGGTCTTGGCCGCCTTTTTAGTTGGGGCCTTGCGTGGGCTTTTCTTCTTGGCGGCGGGCTTTTTGGCCTGGGTGGTCTTTTTGGCGGCGGTCTTGGCCGGGGCCTTGGCCGCTTTGGCCGCCGGTTTGGCCGTTGCCGGTTCAGCCGCCCCGGGGGCCTGGCTGCTGATCAAGATAGACGCCGTCTCCTGGCTGTCCGGCCGCACCTTCTTCCAGCTGAGTTCCCAGGAAATGCGGTTTTTGCCCTTTTTCTCCGAGGCGCCCACCGCCACATCCATGGTCAGCACCTCATCCAGGTTCAAAATCACCTGCGCCTGGCCCACCTGGAGATATACCGAGCCCTTTTTGAGTGAGTCCACCAAGTTCTCCAAATGAATCAACGCCTGATGGGCGGGCAGACTGGCCTTGTAGGAAACTTCATTCTTGGGCATGTTCGGCTCCTTGGTTCAGGTTAAGCCGGATCCCTATGGCAAAGGACTCAAGCCGGCATCCATTCTGGGTCACCGCGAAACGGCCTCGGGGCCCTGCGGCGTTATTACCTCAAACCAGGGACAACAGCACCGCCGCCAGGGCCTCGGGATCCAGGCGCTCCGGGTCATCCGGGCCCACCAGGGGGGCATCCACCACCTTCACGCCCAAGGCCTCCACCGCCGCCAGGTCCAGGCCGCCCGCGTAGCGTCCCCGGGCGGAGTCCAGCAATACATAGTGCAGCAACTCAGCAGCCGGCACCTGCTTTTGCTCCCCCCGCAGGTATCTCAGCAGCTCCTCCACCTGGAAGGCCACGCCGCCGGCGACCATCTCCGGGTCCCGCCCGGTGTTGGGGATGAACACTTTGGGGCAGTCGTTGGCCCGGATGGCCGGCATCACCCCCCGGGGCAGCAGGTTGGCGATAAGACTGGAGTAGAAGCTGCCCATGGGGAAACAGATCAACTCGGCGGCGGCGATGAGCTTTTCCACTTTGCGCCTGATCGGCGGCGGTTCCACCGGCCGACCCCGGCCGTCTTCGCAGAGATAGAGCCTGTTTA
>JANQFN010000374.1 GCA_028277825.1 Desulfarculaceae bacterium | reverse complement strand
CAACTGGGCGGGGTTTCCCGGCGGCACCACCACACCGGCCCCGCAGGCCTCCACCATGGCGCTGGCCTCGCCCCGGGGGGTGAGGCTGAGGATGGGCCGGCGGGCGGCCAGATATTCGAACAGCTTGGCCGGAATCACCCGGGGGCTGCCCGGCAGGTCGTCCAGGGTCAAGACCAGGGCTCCGGCCCGGCGCATCTCGGCCACGGCCCGGCCGTGCTCCTGGTAGCCAGTCACCTGCACCTCCAGGCCCTTGAGGCCGGGGTCGGTGACCTCATCACCCACGGCGCGGCCCATGACCACCACCTTGAGCCGTGAGCGCACCTGGGGCGAGACCCGGGCCAGGCCGGCCCAGAGGTGCTTGAGGCTGGTTACCCCGAACAGGGTGCCGACGTAGGCCAGGGTGAATTTTTGGCCGTCTCCGGGCGGGGCGGGCGGCGTTTGCTCAAAGTCAGCCGGGTCGTAGCCGTTGGGTATCCACACGTACTTGTGGGGCCGGCCGCCGTAGAGGGCGAACAGGCGGTGGCGCGAGGCCAGGCTGGTGAACAACACCGCGGAGGCCCGGTGCACCAGGCGCCGCTCCAGGCGGGCTATGAGGCGCTTTCTAAGGCTCCCGGCCCGGCCCGGCTCAAAGCCGGCCGCGTAGAAGCCGCTCCATTCGTCGCGAAAATCCAGCACCAGGGGCAGTTTCTTGATGCGGCTTAAGCCCCAGCCCAAAAGGAAGCTGGAAAAGGGCGGGCCGCTGACCATAACCGCCTGGGCCCGGGTGTCGCGGGTGGCGGCCATGGCCGCGGGCAGGGCAGTGGCCAGCCACAAAACGTGGCGGTCGGGCCAGAGCTTTGCGGCCAGGGCCTTGCCCCAGCCTCTCCCTTGGCCCGACCGGCCCGCCTTGTTGCCACCCCTGCCGCCCCCGTTGCCCCCGGCCGAAGGCTCCAGGTTCAACAGCCGCTCGATCTCCACCTCCGGGCCCAATTCTTTGACTAGGCCGTAGTCCCAGGAGGGGGCCGAGGGCTTGGCCGCGGTCAGGACCTGGGTCTGCCAGCCATAGCGGCCCAGGTACTTGGCGAACTTCATGGGCCGCTGCACCCCGCCGCCGGCTGCCGGCGGAAATACGTACGATATGAGGATCAGGCGCTTCATGATTGGGCTCCGCTGCCCGCAGTCCGCTGCAGCACCGCCAACAGGGCGGCGGCGCTGGCCTGCCAGCTGCGCCCGGCCACGGCGGCTGAAAGGCGATCCGGATCCCATTCCCGGGCCAGCACCTCCTCGATGGCCCCGGCCAGGCCAGTGGCATCGCCCGGCTCGAACAGGGCTCCCTGTTCGCCTTGGCGCACCACCTCGGGCACTCCCCCCACGGCCGAGGCCACCAGCGGCCTACCGCAGCCCAGGGCCTCCAGCACGATGTTGGGGTCGCCTTCGGACAGGCTGGGCAGGAGCACCGCATCGGATGCAGCCATGTACTGGGGCACTTTTTGGTGCTCCTGTTGTCCGGCCCAGGTGACGCGGCCTGATATGCCCAGCTCAGAGGCCAGGGACTTGAGGGCGGCCTCCTGGCTGCCGGCGCCCACCACCAGCAAGGTGGTCTCTTTAACCTGAGCCAAGGCCCTGAGTGCGGTCTCCAGGCCCTTGACCGGCTCCAGACGGCCCACATAGAGCAGCACCCTGCCCTGGGAGAACAGGCCCAAGGCGCGGCGGGCCTTATGGCGGTCGGCCGGGGCAAACAATTCCCGGTCTAGGCCATTGCCCACCACAGACACCCCTTCCGGCCGGGCGCCCAGGCGGACCGCCTCGCTGGCCAGGGAGCGGCTCACCGCCACCACCGCCGCTGCGGCCTTGAGAGCCTGCTTGAGGTAGGGCAGACGTTGGGGGTCGTTTTGAAAGGTCATCACGTCGCTGCCGTGCACCTTCAAAACCAGGGGCAGACCCAGGCGGTGGGCGGCGATCATGCCCGCCCAGCCGGCCGGGAACAGCCAGGTGGCCAACAGCACCTGGGGTTGCAAACTAGCGGCCAGGCGGCGCAGGCTGGGCCAGGCGGCCCACAAAAAGGCGCGGCCGTGCCAGGCCCGGCGCAGGCGGGGCACATACCAGAAGGTGGGCCAGCGCACTGGGTAGGGTTTGTCTTGGGGGGGCAGGCGCCAGGCTCCGGCCTGCAACAGATCGGTCCAGGGTACCGGCGCCACCAGGGCCAATTGGCACAAGCCGGCCAGATGATCGATTTGCTGGCGATTGAAGCTGGCCCAGTGGGGGTACTTGGGGTTGGGGAACTGGCTGGTGAGCACCAGGGATCTCAAGTTATGGCCGCCCTGGCCGGGCTCCTTGGAAAGAGCCACTACATCTTGGCCGGTTTGTGTCTGATTCACCAACACCTCGTTCTTACCTCGGCGGGCCCAGGTAGATCGCAGGACGCAAAAAGCCTTATGGCAATCTTGGCTGGAAGCGACCGTATTGTCAACCGCTTAGGGGCTTGATCCTCTTGCTGGCTGACGTTATGCTGAAAAATAACAAGAGGAGTAGCCGATTCTTGCGAACCGCTGATCTCAACGTGTTGCACGTGACCTGGAGTCTGAAGACCGGGGGGCTGGAGCACCTGGTGGTGGACTTGGTGCGCCTGGGGCCGGAAATGGGCCTCAAGCCCATGGTGGCGGTCTTGGCCCAGTGCGGGCAATTGGCCGAAGAGGTCGAGTCCCTGGGCGCTCCCCTGTTCAGTCTGGGCAAACGTTTAGGTCTGGATTTCCGCATGGTTCCCCGGCTCAGGCGAATTATAGCCAGACACAAGGTGCAGGTGGTGCACGCCCACAATCAGGGGGCCATGCTCTATGCCAGCCTGGCCGCGCTTATCAGCGGCCGGCCCATGGTGGCCACCCGCCACGGCACCAGCCGCTGGGCCGAGGATAAGCCCGCTGATTTGAGCTATCGCCTGCTCAGCCACCTTATGGGCCGCCTGGCGCGCTACACCGTCTGTGTGGGCCGGGATTCCCTCAGGGTGGCCCGGGAGGTGGATCACATCCCGGATAAAAGGCTGTGCCTGATCTATAACGGTGTGGACCCGGCCAAATTCCCCCACGGCCCCGAGGTCCGCGCCCGGGCCCGGCAAGAACTGGAACTAGACCCGGGGATGCCCCTGATCGTGCACGTGGGGCGGCTCTCGCCGGAAAAGGACCAGGCCTCGCTGCTGCAGGCCTGCGCCCGGTTGCAGCGGGATATGGATGACTTTCGCCTGATAATCCTGGGCGACGGAGACCAACGGGAACCTTTGCAGGCCTTGGCCGCGAATTTGGGCCTGAGCGGCCAGGTGCGGATGCCCGGCTCCCGGCCGGATGTGTGGCGCTATCTGGCCTCGGCCGACGTCTTCGCCCTCAGTTCGCTCAGCGAGGGCATTTCCATATCCCTGTTGGAGGCCATGGCCGCCCAACTGCCGGTGGTGGCCACCCGGGTGGGAGGCAATCCCGAGGTGGTGAAAGACGGTGAGTCCGGGCTCCTGGTGCCTCCCCGGAATCCGGAGGCCCTGGCCGGGGCCCTTAAGCGCGTCCTGCAGGACTCCGCACTGGCCCGCTCGCTGGGCAAAGCCGCCGCCTCGCGGGTGGCCGGGCGCTTCAGCCTGGCGCGCATGGCCGCCGACTATGCGGCGCTCTACCGGGAAGCGGCGGCGGGAAAGGGGGTGCGCCCATGAGCCAGGCCCCTTCCAGCCGTCCGGACATCAGTTTCGTGATCATCTCCTACAATGACGCCGCCCGTCTGCCCAGGGCCCTGTCTTCCGCCGCCCTGATGTCGGCCCGGGCCGGCTGGGACTATGAAATATGGGTGGTGGACAACGGCTCCAAAGACCACACTCAGCGAGTGCT
>JANQFN010000312.1 GCA_028277825.1 Desulfarculaceae bacterium | reverse complement strand
AGCAAGGGGGGCAGGGGTTGTAGCGCTAAAAAGGGCAGCAGCCAGAGGTAGTACCAGGGGAACTGGGTGGGACTCAAAAGAAACAGGGCCGCGGTGGCCAACAGGCAGCATCTGACCATCTCCGCCCCGCTTTGCTCGGGCCGGCGCACCAGCCAAAAGGTCCAGGCCGCCAAAAGCAAAGCCACCGCCACCCGGGCCGCCCAGCGGGCCGTTTCCGCCCCTCCATCCCACAACTCCACGACCCATTTCGCGGCCCAAAGCAGCAGCATGAAGGCCGAATCATTCATCTGCCAGTGGCCGGCGTAGGCCACCAGCCCGGCCGAGGCATCCAGGCCGGCGGCCAACACAGGTAAAAGCATCAAGGCGCATATTGCCGTGAAAAGGGACAGCCCCCCCGCCAGGGCCAGGGGGTGCTTTAAGAGAGGGCGCAATAAGACAGGCAGTAAAATGGCCGGCCACAGCTTGGCGCCCACCGCCAGACCCAAGGCCCCGGCGGCCAGCACCCGGCGATCATGCAGGGCCAATAACAGCGCCCCCAGCAAAAAGGGGAAGATCACCACCTCCATGTGGCCCGAGTTGTAGATTTCCTTGATCAACAGCGGGTTCCACCAATAGACGGCCAGGTGCATGAGGGGAAGGCCCAGACGCTTAATGAGCAGGTAGAGCAGACAGAGGGAGGCTGCGTCAAAGGCCAGGAGCACCAGGCGCCAGGCCTCCAGGCTCCAGGGCCCGAGGACATAAGCCAGGGCGAAGGCGGCCTGGCTCACCGGCAGATAGATGGTGGTGAACTGCGGGTGGTTGACTCGCTGCAATATCTGCCCGGCCTCGGCGGCCAAGGCGGCCATCGCCGGCGGCAGCTGCGGGCCACCCTGCAGCGCTTCTTGGGGCGAGTACTGGTAGGGGCTCAAGCCGGCAGCGCTAACCGCCCCGTCCCACAGGTAGCGGTAAGCGTCGTCTTCCAGGATGGGCTCCGAGCCCAGCATCAATAGGCGCAAGACCAGGCCCAACAACAGCATCCACAAAAAGGCGTCGCGCCCGATATGGCTCCGGGGCAGGCCCCGCACCGCCCAGAGGTAAAACCCCCCGGAGATGAGCAATAACACCACCAGCAACCAGATGGGCTGGGCGGCGAGGGGGAGTTGGTAGGCGAAGCGCCCCGAGACCAGAGCCAGAACCGCCAGGGGCAGGCCCAGCCCCAAACCGCGCCAGGCCCAGGCCAGCCCGGCGCCTGGTGATGTGTTTGCTGCCTGCAATTGCTGAAAGTGCCGCTTTGGCTAGTTGGAACCGCCCTGGATCTTGGGCTTGGCCGCGCTGCCCTTGGGTTGCACCGGCTTTTGCAACATGCTCTCTTTGTCCTGTAATGCCTTCTCGGCCCCGGCCTTCACCTCGTCGCCGGCTTTGGTGCCGCTGCCCTTTAGTTCCGAGGCCGCTTTTTCCTTTTGGGCCGCCGCCTCTTGGGCCGCCTCCGGAGACTTGGTTTGGCTGCCCTGGGCCAGGACCGGATTGTCTGCGGCACCGGCCGCGGGTATGGCCCCGGGGGCTAAAAAAAGAACCAGGGCCAGGGAAGCCGCAATTAAGTTGGTCACGCTTGGCGATCTCATGTTAGTTTCTCCTTTGGTTGTGTAATCGTCCCTCCCCCAGCCGGATGCCGGGGGTTGTGCAAATGTCCCTACTCAAATGCTGAGAGTTGCGGCCGGGCCTGTCAAGGCCGCTGGGCCGGGTGAAATGCGGGAGTCGCAAGATGGCTGAGAAACGGGTGGTGGTGATCGGTGCCGGCTTGGCCGGCATGCTGGCGGCGGGGGCCGCGGCCGAAGGCGGTGCGGCGGTGACCCTGTTGGACCGGGGGGCCATCGGCCTGGGCAGTAACTCGGCCATGGCCAACGGGATGCTGGCCGGACCCACCTCGAATTACCCGCCGGATAAATACGTGGAAGACACCATGGCCATCGGCAACCAGCTCAACCGGCGTTCCTATGTGGAGCGGGTGGCCGCGGCGGTGCCGGCCAGCTACCGGTTCTTGGCCGGGTTGGGGGTGGAGCTTACAGAGGGCGACAACTCCTACGTGGTGCGCTCGCCCCAGTTCAACGTGATCCGGGGGGTGAACATGGTCAAGGACGCCGTCCAGGGGCTGAAAGGTCTGGCCGGGGTGCAGCGCCGCGCCGGTTTCTGGGTACTGGAGATACTAAACGACGGCGACCGCGTCCTGGGGGTCGGCGGCCTGGACAAGCAAGGCCGCCCCGAGACCATCGCCGCCGAGGCGGTGATCCTGGCCGGGGGCGGAGCCGGGGCGGTGTATGCCCGCAACGACAACATGCGCTCCATGCTGGGCCAGGCCTATTACCTGGCGGCCCGGGCCGGCCTGCCCCTGATGGACATGGAGTTCGTGCAGTTTTACCCGGTGGTTTTGGCCGAACCCGGCCTACCTTCAGTGATGATCTACCCGCGCTATCCGGCCGAGGCCCGGGTGATCGACGCGGCGGGCGAGGACCTTTTGGCCAAGCATGGGGTGGCCGACCTCAACCAGGCCATTATCACCATGCGCGATTCCTTTTCCGCCCTGCTCTACCAAGAGGCCCAGGCCGGGCCGGTGAAGATGGATCTGACCCGGGTTACGGATGAAGATTGGCGGTCCTATCCCCTGGGCCTGTTGAGCCGCATGAAGTTCGATTTCAGAAACCAGCCGGTGACCATCGGCCCCGGGGCCCACTTCTGTATGGGCGGGGTGGCCATCGACGCCCAGGGCATGACGGACTTGCCCGGCCTGTTCGCCTGCGGCGAGGCGGTCTGGGGGCTGCACGGGGCCAACCGCCGGGGAGGCAACGCCCTGTGCGAATGCGTGGTCTCCGGTTACCTGGCCGGCC
>JANQFN010000230.1 GCA_028277825.1 Desulfarculaceae bacterium | reverse complement strand
GGTCTTTATGGGCTCATCGGGCAGGGGAGGCAGCCTTGCGGCCTGGTCCTCCAAGGCCTGAATTTCGGGAGTTCTCTCCAGGGTGCTGCCTTTTTCCATTACGTCGGTCATTGATAGCCTCACCCGGAAGGGGAATTTTTCTCAGGGTAGCAGGGCCGGCGCCTCGGCGGCAAGGCGGGGGCTCACTCGAAGCGCTGGTCGCCCTTGGCGGTCCCGGCGTCTGCCGCCCGACCGGCCAGCCAACCGGTTTTCACCGGCCCGGGCGGCTGGTCAAAGTCGGGCACATAGGGCTTGATGTCCAGCAGCGGGGTGCCGTCCAACAGGTCCACGTCTTCCAAAAGCAGCACGTTGTCTTCCACGCCTTTGAGCCGCACCACGCTCAGGCCCAGGGCATTGGGCCGGGCCGGGGCCCGGGTGGCGAACACGCCGTGGGGCTCCGCGTCCAAAAAGGGCTTCACTTCCAGATTGGCCTGGCCGGCCAGATGACAGTGGTAAAGCAAGATGACGTGGGAAAAGCCGGCCAGGTCTTTGAGTCCCGGGGCCAGCTCCGGTTTGAGCACCGCCCGGCCAACCGCGCCCCGGGCGCCGGTGGGCTGGATGGGCGCGCCCTGGGGAGTCTTGTGGGGCGTGTGCACCATGCCGATGGGCTGGTAGGTGATGGCTTCGAGCTTCATGCCCGCCTCCTTATTTCCTTGGCCCCCACCAGAAGGGGCAAAATGAGCATGGTCAGGCCCAGGGCGGCCACCCCGGGCCAGGCCAAGAGCGACCAGGCCGGGCCGGCGGCGGTGATGCCCGCCCAGCCGCCTAGATAGTAAATCAACACATAGAGGCTATTGCCCCGGCCCTGGCTGTCGGCCAGGCGCACGTTCAAGATGCCCTGGGAGGCGGCGTGGATGATGAAGTGCCCGCCGCACACCGCCAACAGGGCCAACACCACCAGGACCAGGGACGGAGCCAGGCTCAAAAGCAGAGCGGCCATGTACAGGCTGGAGCCCAAGGCCAAGGTCCAGCCGCCACCCACCCGCTTGGCCAGCCGGCCCACAAAAGGCCCGATGATCACGCCCACCAGGTAGGTGAGGTACACCAGGCTGATGAAGGCGGTGGAGGCCTCAAAGGGCGGCGCGGACAGGTAGTAGGGTACGTAGTTGAACACCGCGGCGAACACGAACATGGAGCCAAAGGTGGCCAGATAGGGCACCAGGGTGGGCCAGTTCTTTAACAGGCCCAAGTAGCTCAAGGCCTGCTCGCTCCGCGGTTGCCGGGGGCCTTCAGCCGGCAACCAGCGCAGGGCGGCCAGACAGAGCAGCAGGGTAACCCCGGCCACCACCAGCAGCGAGAACCGCCAGTGGCCGGCCAAGAGCAGTCCGCTCAGCAGCCGGCTGGACAGGCCGCCCACCACCGTGGCCGAGACATAGGAGCCCATGACCATTGCCAGCCGGTCCGGGGGCAGGGTGCGCGAGAGGTAGGCGGCCAGGCAGGAGGTCAGGGCCGGGATGAACAGGCCCTGCACAAAGCGGGCGGCCACCAACACGCCAAGTCCCTGGCTCAGCGCCCCGGCCACCAGGCTCAGGGCGATCACCCCGCCGCCGACGGCGATGATGGGCTTAATGGGCCAGCGGTCGGCGGCCAGGCCAAAGGGCATGCAGGCCAGGGTGATGCCCAGGATAACCATGGACACGGTCAAGGAGGCCAGGGCGGGCGCGGCCCCGAATTCCCGGCTCAGCTGAGGCAGCACCGGCTGGGTGAGGTACATGGAGGTGATGGCCACGGTGGCCAGGCCGAAGACCAGGGTCTGCAGGCCGGCCTGGCCGGGCGCGCGGCTGGAAGCGGACACAGCCTAAGCCTCCGTCGGGGCCGGCCGCAAAAACAACGCCCCCAGGGGCGGCAGGGTCAGGCTGAGGCTGAAAGGCCGCCCGTGATGGGGCCCCGCCTGGGCCTCGACCCCG
>JANQFN010000177.1 GCA_028277825.1 Desulfarculaceae bacterium | reverse complement strand
GGCTGCACAGTGGTGGACCAGGAACTCCTGCCCGCCCAGCTCAAGACCGTGGTGGCCTCTTGCGATTATTTTCTGGCCAGCCGCTTTCACTCCATGGTGGCCGCTCTGTCTGGCCAGGTGCCGCTTTTGGTCTGCGGTTGGGGCCACAAGTACCTTGAGGTGCTGGACGAGTTCGATCTGGGCGAGTGGGCTTTCGATTTCAGCGAACTGTGCTTTGAGACCTTGCAAGAGCGTTTCAACCGGCTCTTGGACCAGGGCGGCGCGGTGAGGGAAAAGATCGCCGCCAACCTGCCCCGGGTGAAAGAGCAGTCCTCCCGCCAGATGGAATATATTTGCGAACTTCTGGGCGAAATTTCACTGCCGCCCGCCCCTGGATAGGCTATACTCTGCGCCACAACAGGCCCGACCCTCAAAAACGCACGGGAATCATATGATCATAACCATCAAAGACGGCGTGCAAAACGGCCAGTTCCAGGACCGGCAGGAGTACTACGGCCAGCGGCGCAGCCTGGCGGGTAAGCTGGTGATGCCCTTTACCAAGCGGCTTCGGGCCAAGCAGGTGCTGGCTCTCATGCAGGCCAAACAGCGCCACTTGGACATCGGCTGCGGGGACGGCTTTTTCCTCAAGCTCTCACCCTGCCGGGAGCGCTACGGCCTGGACGAGCTCTACGGCGAGACCTTCTCTAACCATCTGGATTTCCCGGACGCCTTTTTCGACTACGTGACCATGTTGGCCGTGGTGGAGCATCTGGACGACGTGCCCGCATCATTCGCCGAGGTGCGCCGGGTGCTCAAGCCCGGCGGCGCCTTCATACTCACCACCCCCAAAAAGCAGGCAGACTCCATCCTGCGGGTGGTGGCCAAGGAGGTGGAGCATATCCACCAGCAGTACTTTGACCGCGAAAGCCTGGCCGCCCTGGCCCGGGATGACTTTACCCTGGTCCACTACGGAACGTTTCTGTTGGGGCTGAATCAGGTGTTTTTGTTGGAGTCTAAATAGAAATTAGCAAGTAATGCTCAAGAAATCGCTGATAACCCTGGCCGTTTCGGGCCTCATCCTGGCCGTGCTTTTGTACAACGCGGACCTGGGCAGGGTGTTTGGCAACTTTCTCTTGGTTCCGCCAAGCATGATCCTGTTGTATTTGTTTTCCTTTGCCGTGTTTTACGTGCTGGCCTCCTGGCGCTGGCAGGTGATCGTCCGTTCGCACTATGACATCTCCCTGGGGGAGTGCTTCCGCCAGATCGCGGCCACCGGCTCCATAAACGTGCTGGTGCCCTCCAAGCTGGGCACCCTGGGCAAGGCCTGGTTTTTGATCCAGGAAGAGGGGCAGGGCAGGGCGGTTCCCGCCTCCATGGTGATCTACGAGAAATTCTCCGAGCTTTTCGGCATGAGCGTATCCATCGTGGTGTGCTTTGTCTTCGCCTCCCTGCACAATCCCCTGGTCTATGTGGTGGTGATATTGGCGGTTTTGTTCATCGCCTGGTTCGTGTTGATCCATTTCTGGGATTTCATGCCCCGGCTGCTGGGGCCCTTTGACCCCCAAAGCAAACTGGGCAAAAAGCTCTACAACCTGGCCGACACCATTGACCTGTACTGCCGCGATCCCCAGGTGAGTTCCCGGCGGCGGTTGCAGGTCAACCTGCTGTCCCTGGTGTTGTGGGTGGTGCATTGCTTCCAGATGGCCCTGTTCTTCTGGATGCTGGGCTTGGCGGTGAACCCGGCGGACGCGGTCTTGGGCGTGATCGCCGGTGTGGTGGTGGGGCTGTTGCCCATTGCCCTGGCCGGCATCGGCACCCGGGACGTGGCCATCGTCTACGTGTTCCGCGGCCTGCTCAGCTTTGACCAGGCGGTTTCCCTGGGCATGCTGTTCTTGTCCCGCTACTTGATTTCGGCCCTGGTGGGGCTGCCCTTTTTGGCCACCAAGGTCTATTCCCTGCAAAATCAAGCCAAAAAGCCCAAAGGCCAGCAGGCGGCGTGAGGGTTTTCAAGAGGTAAGACGTGCGGGTGCGCCACTATATTTTCTGCCTGAAGATATTGCTATTCGGACAGGTCCTGGCCATTTTCTCGGAATGGCTGTTCCAACTCAGCAAGCCCTCTTTCCTGGATAAGCTGGATGCCTTTTCGGTCGCCGCCCTGGCGCTCAACAGCATGTTCTTCGCCGTGTTGGCCGGCCTGGTCTTTGTGGGCCTGTTCGCCCTGCTGGGCTGGCTGACCCGGCGCATCTCGCCGCTGCTTTCCCGGGTGGTGGACATCGCCCTGTTGTATTTGGTCTCGTTTTATTTAGTATTACTGGTCTTTTATAGGGCGGATACAACCATCTACAGCGCCTTGAGCATCACCATCTATGAATTCCCCGCCTGGGTCAATTATTTACTATTAGCTGTTATGCTGCTGCTGGCTGGCTGCCAGCCAGCCAGCAGCA
>JANQFN010000167.1 GCA_028277825.1 Desulfarculaceae bacterium | reverse complement strand
TCTGGGGGACATTCAGGTGCTGGGGGTGCCGGCCTGCGTGTTCTACAACCACCGCACGGTGTTCGACCTGGTGCTGCCTCGTGTTTTAGCGGGTGAGAGCCCCAGCCGGGCCGACATCAACGCCCTGGGCCACGGCGGACTGTGCAAGCTGTGCGACACCTGTACCTATCCCCACTGCCCCTTTGGCAAGGGAGGGGCCTAAGCTGTAGATGCTAAAGAGGTTGTTCACAGGCAGTACAACTACAGGAGGCCGCACACCTCCTTGAACCATAAACCGCCAATCACCAGATTGCAAAAATGGGAACAACGTCCTTGCTAACTACACGCCGCAGTGCTGATGAGCTTGTCCACAGGGGCATCTCAATTTAAAAAGCTCGCCATGGGAGCCACATCCACCCCGTTATCGCTCAGGCCTTTTCGAATCGCCTTTACCAGTTCCAGTGCGGTGGGGGTGTCGCCATGCACGCACAGAGTTTGGGCTTCCAGATCTATGACCGTACCATCGGCCGCCACCATCTTTTGTTCCAGGGCGACCCTGACCGCTATCTCCGCCACCTGGCCGGGATCACTCACCACAGCGCCCTCCACTCCCCGGGGCACCAATACTCCCTCGGAGGTATAGGCCCGATCCGGGAAAGCCTCGAAAGCCACCCTAAGGCCTACATCGCTGGCAACCTGGCGCATCACCTCGCCGCGGGCGCCGGCAAAGGCCACGTAGATCAAATCCGGATTATAGGAATACACCGCCTCGGCGATAGCCCGTGCCTGTTCCGGCCGGTCCAGGCAGTCCAAATAGAGCTTTCCATGAGGCTTTACATGACTGAGGGTTACCTGGTGGGCCCGGCAGAAAGCCTCCAAGGCGCCCACCTGATAAATAACGTAGTTTTTGAGTTCATCAGGCGAGCAATCGATGTGGCGGCGGCCGAAGCCCAACAGATCCGGATAGCCGGGATGCGCCCCCACGCTTACGCCGTGGGCTTTGGCCGTATTAACCGTGCGCTCCATAACCATGGGATCTCCGGCGTGCCAACCGCAGGCCACATTGGCCGAAGTGATGTAGGCCATCACCTGGTCGTCGTACCCCATGCGGTAGGGGCCGAAGCTCTCACCGAGATCGCAATTTAGATCGATCTTACTCATTTTAAACCTCTGCTTATGAAGGAAGACGCCAAAGATCCAAAAAGCGCCAACGTTCCCGCTGGAGGCGATGCGCCTCTTCGATCTCCACAGGTTTAAACCTTATCCCGGTTCCCGGGGCGGCTTGGCCCACCAAGTCCATGTCCGCGGTGATGATGCAAGCGATCTTGGTGTAGCCGCCAGTGGTGCCCCGCTCCCTGAGTAAAAGCACGGGACGGCCTTGGCCGGGCACCTGCACCGCTCCCAGGGGAGTTGCCTCGCTGACTACGATGGGCCCATCGGAGTGCTCAATGCGAGGTCCGTCCAGGCGATAGCCCATGCGGTTGGACTCGCTGGTGACCTCATACGGTGAACCCAAAAAGGTCTCTATCCCGCTTTGAGAAAAGCGGTCTTCTTGCGGGCCCATGATCACCCGCAGCAGACGAAGACCGTCGGAAGGCAACAGGAGGTGTTCGGGCAAGGCGGAGGCAGCGATATCCGCTTTTGGTTCAGCCAGGCACGAGAGTACATCACCCTTTTGCAAGGTGCGTCCTGCAGCCCCGCCAAAGCCGGCATAAATATAGGTGGAGCGGCTGCCCAGTATCATCGGGGCCGCGAAGCCGCCCGGAACCGACAAATAGGCTCGCATACCCTTTTTTCTTGCGCCAAAACTCAGCACCTGGTTTGCCTGGGCCCCATAGACCGCTCCCGGGGCCAAAGGACGATCGTCCAGGCGGGCGGAAAGATCGGCCCCGGACAGGGCGAAAACCGCAGCCCGCAAAAAACGCAGTTTGGGGCCCACTAGCGTGATCTCCAGGGCGGCGGCTGCATCCGGGTTGCCCAGCAGGCGGTTGGCTTGCACCAGACTGAAGCTGTCCATGGCCCCGGCCTCGGCGATGCCCAAACTCTGGTAGCCAGGGCGCCCCAGGTCTTGCAGGGAACTCAAGGCACCGGGACGCAGGACCTCTAAAACAGGTATGGAGCCGGACTCATGCACCGCTGATCAACTCCACCCCGTCGAAAAGGTTTTCGGCCTGGGAGGCGATGGCTTCATAATCCTGCGCGCTGACCGCCTTGAACAGCACCCGATCTCCGGGTTTGAATAGGGTCAAGTCCGGATGGTCCAATTGAAACAACTGCACCGGTGTTTGCCCCACGATGCGCATACCGCCAGGAGTGGCTCTGGGGTAAATCACGGTCTGTCCCACACTGATGGCCACCGCTCCTTTGGTTGTGTGGGTGCGAGGTGACTGCATTAGCGGCACGTGCAACTCATTCTGCAAGGGGCCCACAAAGGGGCAACCTGGAGTGAAACCCAACTGAAAAACAAAGTATGGCTCAGCAGTGTGCAGGCCAACCACTTGTTCGGAGGTCAATCCGGTGTACTTGCAGATGTAATCCATGTCCGGCGCATAATCGCCTTCGTAACACACCGGTATGCCCAAAAGCCTGGAGCCGGTCTCGGTCACTTCCCGTGCCATGGCCCGCTGAGCCATTTCTTCCAACCCCTGCCTCAAGGTCTTCAGGCCGGTGGCCTCGGGATCATAATGCACCGTGAGTGAGGCGTAGGTGGGCACCATCTCCGTTAGGCCCGCAGGCGCCTGTGCGGAAACTAACTGGGAAAGGGCCCGCACCGGACGATTCACCGCCAGGCTGCGTTCGTCGCCAAAAGTGACACGCAAAGCCCGGTCGCCGGCTGGTTTTATGAGGGGTTGTTTATAGAGCATTTCCCATTTCTAGCTCAACACTCCAACCAGAGCCTCTTTAACCGCGGCGGCTGCCTGTCCTATCTGATCTTCGGTGATGATGAAGGGTGGAGCCAACACCAAGGCGTCGCCGTCGCTGCCGGCCAGACCCACTGATTTGTAGACGATGATGCCGTTATCAAACAAATGCTGCCAAAGGCGTTCAGTTACTTGGTCGACTCTTGGGAATGGGGTAAGGGTGCCTCTGTCCGCCACCAATTCTACCCCCCAGAGCAGGCCAACCCCGCGGATATCTCCCACATAGGGAGAATCACCCAATGCCCTTTTCAGTTCACCGCCCAAAACAGGGCCCATTTGCGCGGACCGCTCCACCAGGGACTCCCCTTCCAGGATGCGCACCGCAGCCAAAGCGGCGGCGCAGCCCACAGGATGATGGCTGTAGGTGCCCCCATGGCTGAAGCCGCCCAAACCGTCCTTTAGCACTTGGTAAAGTTCTTCGCGCACAACAGCCGCTGACAAGGCCAGGCTGCCGCCGGTAATGCCCTTACCTAGAGTCATGATATCCGGGGTGACTCCGTAACGGTTGCCCGCGAACCACGCCCCGGTGCGCCCCATACCGGTCATCACCTCGTCGAATATCAAAAGCACCTGGTGACGGTCGCAAATCTCTCTGACCAATGCCAGGTAGCCCTCTGGCGGCGGATAACCCGCCAGGGTGGCCCCGCTCACCGGCTCCAGTAAAAAGGCCGATACCACCGAAGCTCCCAGGTTTTGGATGGTCTCATCCAAGGCCAAGGCACAGCGCAGTTGGCAAGAGGGATGAGTGAGTCCATAGGAGCAGCGCAGACAGTAAGGCGGAGGGATGTGAACCGCGTCGCGCAGCATGGCCATGTAAGGCATGCGGAAAGCGGGCCGCCCGGCTGCGGCCAAAGCGCCCAGACTCAGGCCATGGTAGGAACGCCAGCGCGATATCAATACAGTTTTGTCGTGCCTGCCCTGGGACTGGTGGACCTGACGGGCCATCTTAATGGCGGTTTCGTTGGCTTCCGAGCCCGAGGTCATGAAATAGAACCGGTTCAGATCATCCGGCGTGTGGACGGCCAGGGCTTGCGCCAGTTCCTCGGCCGGCAGGCAAGTGAACATGGTGGGATGCGCATAGTACAGTCTTTCCAGTTGGCCGCCTACGGCTCGTGCGATCTCCTTGCGGCCATGGCCTATGTTGACCACCACCGCCCCGCCGGAGGCGTCCAAATAACGCTTGCCTGACTCGTCGGTGATCCAAACCCCATCACCCTCCACGGCTAGCGGCAGCGGTTGGTCCAGGCGGCGGGTAAACAGCGAACTCTTTTGACCGTCCATCACATACCCCCATAACGCATTTACCTTGGGATTAAGGTGTGGGACAGTTTAATCCTCGGCCAGATAAACTTTGCGCACCAGTTCGCTTCGAGCCATTTCATCAGCGGGGCCCGAAGCCACTATGCGCCCTGATTCCAGCAAATGGCAAGAGTCTGCGACCTCCAAGGCCAGCTTGGCCTCCTGCTCCACCATCAGAAGGGTCACGCCCCACTCCTGGTTGATGCGCAGCAAAGTATCGTAGATGTCGCGCACCACCACCGGAGCCAACCCCATTGAAATTTCATCCGATAAAATTAGCTTGGGCCGGGACATCAGGGCGCGCCCCACGGCCAGCATTTGCTGTTCGCCGCCGCTCATGGTGCCCGCCATCTGCTTGCGCCGCTCGGCCAGGCGGGGAAAAAGCTCGAACACCTGCTCCAAGAGCCCGCTCTTTTGCTCGGCCTCATCCAATACGGTGGCGCCCAACTCCAGGTTTTCCCAAACGCTCATCTTGGGGAAAATGAGGCGGCCCTCGGGCACCTGGCTGATGCCCAAACCCACTATGCGGTGGGCCGGCCGCCCGTCGATACGCTCGTCCTGGAACCAAACCTCGCCTGAGCGTATGGGTAGCAGCCCGCTGATGACGTTGACGATAGAGCTCTTGCCAGCGCCGTTGGCTCCCAACAAGGAAACCCGTTCGCCCTGCCTGAGCGAGAGGCTGATGCCTTGCAAAGCTACGGCCGCACCGTAGCCCGCTTTTACATCTTTTATCTCCAGCAAGGCCAAGCTCATTCCCCCAGATAAGACTTGATGACCTCTGGGTCCCGCTGTATCTCGGCGGGCAGCCCCTCGGCTATTTTATTGCCAAAGCTCAGCACGACTATGCGGTTGCAATAGCCCATTACCGCGCGCATGTTGTGTTCGATGATGAAAATGGTAACTCCCTGCCGGTTCAACCCGGCGATATGGCCCATGACCTGGTCCACCTCCGCCGCCACCAGGCCGGTGAGGGGCTCGTCCAGGATCAAGAGTTTGGGCTTTGGCGCGATGGCAATACCAATGGCCACCACCTTCTGCAGTCCGTAGGGCAGATTGGCGGCCAGCTCGCTGGCATGCTGCCGCAACCCCAAGAGTTCGATCACCTGCTCTGCCCTCGCCTCGATGGCCCGGTCTTTTTCTCTGGCGCCGGCGGTCCCCAAGGTGGCTTGAACCAGGCCCATCTTGGCGGTAGTGCGCACCCCCATCATTATGTTTTCCCTCACGCTCAGATCGAAAAACAAAGTGGAGTGCTGGAAAGTGCGACTCAACCCGCTTCTGATTATGCGGTCGGGGCGCTGGCCGGTGATGCTGCGGCCGTCGAATTGGACCTCACCGCTGCTGGGCTTGTACATGCCGCTGACCACGTTGACCATCACGGACTTGCCCGCGCCGTTGGGGCCGATCAGACCGAAGAAATCCCCCTTTTGAATCTGGAAGCTGACTCCGGATAGGGCAACCAAGCCGCCGAAGTTTTTGCTCACCTCATCTACCTGCAGGATGCTTCGCTCAGCCAAGGCTCACCTCCTGCTTGCTGGACTTGCGCCCCAGCTTCTTGCGAATCACCGCTGGCAGGGAGACCATGCCTCCGGGCAGCAAAGTTATGAAGAAGATGATGATCAGGCCGTAGACCACCATGCGCCAATAGCCGGCCGCGAAAAGATACTCGTTGAGACCGGTGAGAATCACCGCCCCCACGATGGGTCCGGCCATGGTGCCCATGCCTCCGATGAGGTTGAACATGATGATGTCCAGGGAGGTGAAGAAGGTGAAGGTTTCCGGCGAAATGGCCGTCAGGTAGCTGGCCAGGATGCCCCCGCCCACACCGGTGATGAAACAGCCCAGGGCGAAGACCATCACCTTGTACTTGCGTACGTAGAGGCCGCAGAAGGTCACCAAGGTGTCGTTTTGACCAATGGACTTGGTGATCAAGCCCACTTTGGAGCCGGCGATGCGCCAGATCAACCAAAGCACCACAAAGGCGTAAATCAGTGCCAGGTAGTAATATCCCGTCCAGCTCTCGGCGAACAGGCCAAGGCCCTCGGGCGCTGGAATGTCTATGATGCCCATGGCTCCCCCGAAAGGGTGCTCGAAGGAAGTTAGCACCGGATGCAGCATTTCGGCGAACGACCAGGTCACCAACAGGAAAAAGATGCGTCTGAGGTGCACGATCAGATAACCTAGCAGGAGGGCGATCACGGTAGCCGCCAAGGCGCCGGCCAAATAACCCAGCCACACCACGCTTATTAATTTGTACTTTGCCACCAGAATGCCGGTGGTGTAGGCCCCGATGGTGATGAAGCCGCTCTGGCCCAGGCTCAATTCACCGGCTTGCAGCATCAGCCAAAGGCACAGGCCGAAGCCCACGTTCAAAAGGACCTTGATGCCGATGTGTGCAGTCAGCTCCCATTGCGCCGGGGCGATGAGTTTCGTCAACGGCGGCAATAGGGCCAAGGCCGCCATGACCACCAGGGCCGTAAGATATGGGGCCAGTTTGCTATTCATCGCCCAGAATCCCGGATGGCTTGAAAATCAGTATCAGAATCACCAGGCCAAAGCCCATGAAATGGCCCGCTTGATGGCCCAACAAGGTGCCCCCAAAGGAATCAATGAACCCCAGGATGAAGGCCGCGATTACCGAACCGGTAACGTTGCCCAGCCCTCCCAGAATGATCACGATAAAGGCCTTTAGCATAGGGGTGGACCCGCAGGAAGGATCCACCGAGTACAGGGTGCTGACCAGGCCGCCAGCCAAAGCGGCCAGGGTGACCCCCAGGGCAAAGCCCTTGGCCATGGCCCGGTCGGCGTTGATGCCCATCAACTCGGCCGCCCGCGGGTTTTGCTCCACCGCCCTTAACTGCCGGCCCAAGGCGGTTCTGCCCACTAGATAGTAGACCCCGGCCATGATGGCGATGGCTATCAAGCCCACCCAGAGCTTGTTGAGCGGCAGCACGGCGCCGCCAGGCAGTTTGACCAGGCCGGTGATGGGGAAGGAAACCGCCTTTTGCTCCGTACCGAAAACCTGCCAACCCAGGCCCTCCATGAGCATCCAGACGCCCACGGTGGCCATGTAACCGGCAAGCCAGATGTGGCGGATGCTCCGGAAGATGGCCCGTTCAAAGGCCACGCCGATGACGGGAAACACCAGGACCAGGGACAAAAGCGCCGCGAAATAGGGCAAGCCCAATACTTCCGTGGCGTAATAAGTGGTCATGGCTCCCAGCATGAAGAACACTCCATGGGCCATGTTCACCTGGTGCATGATGCCGTAGATCAGGGTTAAGCCAGATGCCACCAGCATGTAGATGGAACCCAGCACCAAGCCGGTTACCACCATCTGCATGAACATTTGAGTTGTCAAGACACTCTACCGCTTTGCCTGGTTCCGCAAGGGGGGTGCCGGCCGGCACCGAAAACTGGCCAGTGCCGGCCGGCTGGGGTTAAAAGGCAGCACTTACTCGATACTACTCCTACTGATAGATGACCGGCTTGCCGTCTTTGATCACAGTCACCGGCAGGGGCGAAGTGTACTGGTTGTTGATGCCGTAACCAGGCAGCAGAGGATTGTCCTTGCCTACAAGCTGCAATTCACCCAGCAAGGTGACGATCTTCAGATCGCGCATAGCTGCCACGACTTTGTCCGGGTCCAAGCTTTGGGCCTTTTCAATCGCAGCGGAAAGATGCATGAAGGCCATGTAGCTTTCCCAGCTATTGGCACCGGGGTCCTGCTTATAGAGCCGGCGGTAATCGGCCCAGTATTCCTTGAAGGCTTTGGTGGGCAACTGGTCCGGCGGCCAGAGGCGCAGCATGATCACGCCTTCCACGTTTTTCTTGCCGCCTATTTTAACCAAGGGCCCAACCTTGGGGGCGCCGGTTAAGTTGGTGAAGGTTCCCTTGTAGCCCAGCTCCCTGGCCTGCTTGATTAAAAGGGCCAGACCGGCTGCGGGCCAGGCACCGCCCTCGATGTGGTCCGGATTTTTAGCCAGGATGCGGGTCAAAGCCGGAGTAAAGTCGCTGGTGTTGATGGGTACGAACTCTTCGGCCACCAAGATATCGCTCATCTTGTTGACCTTGAGCGCGTTTTTCAAGGTTTTGGCGTCGCTGCGCCCCAAAACATTGTCCGCAGTCAAAAGTCCCAATTTTTTGACCCCGAGCTTTTTGTAGATTTTAATGCCCTCGATGGAAATGGTCAGGTCTGCCGAAGGCATGGTGCGGAACAGGTACTTATTTTTGGCGTTGGTAAAGTCAGCTCCGCCGGCAATCGCCGCTATGGTCACGATTTTATTCTTGTTGATCAAGGGTATTTGGGGCTTGGTCACCGCGCCCCCCAAAGTGCACATAAATCTTATGCCCTGTGCCACGCCCCGTTTGAGACAGGAAACCGCATCGGCTGGGATATAACGGTTGTCACAGCGAACCTTTTCCCACATGTAGGTCACGCCGCCAACTTTAATGCCGCCGGCTTTATTGACCTTGTCCACGGCCAGCCCCACGCCCCGGTCCTGGGAAAAGCCCCACGAAGCCGCCTTGCCGGAGAACGGGTTGTTGGAAAGTATCTTAAGTTTTTTCACTTCGGCATTGGCGCTGCTTGCCAGCAAGGGTGCGGCAAGCAACCCGGCGGCCAAAACCGTAACCATCATGACTTTGCTGAACAAAGAAACCGCTTTTTTTGATAGGCGCATGACTAATCCTCCTTGGCCATTGATTTACAGCAGGGCAGGCAATCAAGTAACGAGGCCCGCCGTAGCTGCGTTTCCCTTCCACGCCCTCCCCAAAGAGCGCCATGAGTTTTTTATTCATACCCGCCGAGGCGAGTCTTTAGTTGAGTAGTAAAAAAACCAAAATGCAGTCAGGCGCCGTTGGCTTCTCTTTCCCGGTCGTACCAGGTTAGGGAATTGTGCTCAGTGGCGCGCACATGGATCTCCATGGCCTTGGCTGCGCCTTGGGCATCGCCCTGTGCCAATTTTTCGATTACTGCCGCGTGCTCAATGTCCACCTCAGGTAGACGACCGGGACGGGTCATTGCCCGAACCCCCATCCAATCGATAAGATCGCGCACGTTTTCCAGGGCCTCGACTAGATAGGTGTTTTTGGTCAGCGAGGCCAAAAAGGAATGATATTCACGGTCATTCTGGATATATCCCACATGGTCGTCGGTCTCGGTGGCCGCCACGCAGGCATTATGAATTTTCCATAGGCGCTCAATCTGTTGAGAAGTGACATGGGCGGTGATCTTGTGAATGGCCGCTACCTCCAAGACCAAACGAAACTCATACAGATCGTGAATCTCATCCACGGTTAAACTTCTGATCAGTACGCCTTTGCGAGGGATCAAGGTGCAAAAACCGCGTAGAGCCAAATCCAAAAGCGCCTCATGCACCGGGGTTTTTGACATGCCCAATTGTTTGGCCAGTGAGTGTTCGCTGTAGGTGTGCCCAGCTTTTAAGGTGTTGCTCATAATGCCTTCCTTGATGGCTGCAAAGGCCATTTCACGCAAGGAAGGCGGTGCTTTGACTGCTGACAGCGCGCTGATTTCAGGAGGTGTCAATTAGCCTCTTCCGACTGATATGTTATACTTCACATGTTAGGGCTAACATATCTATTTTGTGAATGTCAAGACCTCGCAAATTTTTTATTGGTTTTTTAATTGTGTTGGCGGTGAAATGTAAGACCTGGATAACGTTGTTGTTTTCAAACAATTTTATTAGTGGATATTAAGCAAACCATAATTTCATGATTTGGAGACAGGTCCAAGACAAGATGAACTGCACCCTATAAGGTGCGTAGCCCAGGAATTGGATGATTTGGGGGATTAGATGGAGTGCCGGCTCAGTTCGGTTGTTCCCCCAATTGCGTATGGTATCTGCGCACACTCAAATTATCTGAGCCACTTCAGTCTGTAACAATCCAAGTCCCAATCGGTGCGCACGCAGGTGGTCCCTTAATGTTTTTAAATGGTTACAGTGATTGGCCAACCCAGGCCTTGGGGCCTTCAGCCGCAAATGACAAAAAGGCAACGCGGCGGTGCCCCTGCGGTTACCATGGCGATCCCAAACGGCAGTGCTCCTGCTCGCCGTTCCAGGTGCGCAACTACCTGGGACGGGTCAGCGGGCCGCATCCACAAGATCGCGCGCACCATCGCTGACCTGGAAGGCGCCGACCATATCGGCCTGCCCCATCTCAGCGAGGCCATTGGCTATCGCAGCCTGGACTGAGTGGTGGCATAGCCCGGATATTTCACGAAGGCCGGTCGTCCGGCTGCGCCAGCCAAGCGCTGGCGGTGTTGCCGGCTGCGCTCCAAGCTCGACGTAGCTTTGGCTACGCCTTGGCCTGTCGCTTGCCGCCAGCGTGCCGCTGGTGGCAAAGCGGGTCGTGTTATGTTTGGCTCCCGCAAAGATGACTGGCTCCCGACGCGGCCCCTTGGCCG
>JANQFN010000150.1 GCA_028277825.1 Desulfarculaceae bacterium | reverse complement strand
AGCCAAAGCTACGTCGAGCTTGGAGCGCAGCCGGCAACACCGCCAGCGCTTGGCTGGCGCAGCCGGACGACCGGCCTTCGTGAAATATCCGGGCTAGAGCGGGAGCGGCTGACAATGCCCAAAACAAAGGTTCTTTTCGTGTGTGTGCACAACAGCGCGCGCAGCCAGATGGCCCAGGCCTATCTGCAGGATATGGCTGGGGAGCGCTTCACGGTGCAAAGCGCCGGTTTCGAGCCGCAATCTCTCAATCCCCTGGCAATCGAGGTTATGTCCGAAGATGGCCTGGATATCAGCGGGCAGAAGACTCAGAGCGTGTTCGACCTTTATAAAGAAGGCCAATTGTTCGATTACGTCATTACCGTCTGCGCCGACTCGGAGGACAAATGCCCCTTGTTCCCCGGAATAACCCACCGCCTCCACTGGCCCTTTGAGGACCCGGCCGCCCTGGGAGGCAGCCAGGAGGAAAAGCTGGCCGGGGCCAGGCTCATCAGGGACCAAATCAAACAAACCGTGCGCGGCTTTGCCGCCGAGCATATTTAAGGCTCTCCGGGGAGGTTGCCTAAAAAACGCCCGCGCGGACGCCGTTGGCCATGACGGCGTTTTTGTCTTCAAAACGTCATCTTAGCTCCTCAGCAAACAGGCTATAAAAAAGGTGTAAGGGCCATGGTTGCTCCGGCGGGGCAGAGTCTTTGCCGGAAGATCGACACCAGCCACTGTGAGAGAGTTTGCCAGCTAACGCAAACCCGGCCCCAGCCGCCAGGCGCCAGGTGAAGCCGCCTTGCCGATAAGCAAGCGCCGCCCAGCCTATTCCCGACGGCCCCCGGTCCAAACGGTGTGCACCAGCGCCGCTGGAGCCGCCGGGCGGCGGCATTTCCAGCCCAGACCCTCATCAACAACCAGTCCGCGCTTTAACCTTGTAAGGGGTCAGGAGTAGTATGCCCATGTCAAAGACTTTTGTCCTGGACACCAACGTCTTGCTGCACAATCCCAACTGCCTCTTCGTCTTCGCGGAAAACCATTTGGTGATTCCCCTGGCGGTCATCGAGGAGATCGACGACCTCAAAAAACGCCAAGATGAAATCGGAGCCAACGCCAGGACCGTCTCGCGCAGCCTGGACGGCCTGCGCGGCCAGGGCCAGCTCTCCCAGGGCGTGGCCTTGCCCTCCGGCGGCACCTTGCGCATCGAGGTGAACCACCGCCACTTTCCCCCGGAGGGAGAACTGGCCGAAGTCCTGGATAAAAGCAAACCAGACAACCGCATCCTGGCGGTGGCCTTGAATCTGGCCCAGGATCAGCCGGCCGGCCAGGTCACCCTGGTGTCCAAGGATCTCAATCTGCGCCTCAAGGCCGACGTCTTGGGACTGCCCGCCGAAGACCTGACCAACGGCAAGGTGGATTTCAGCAAGCTCTAC
The DNA here is from genome assembly GCA_028277825.1 of Desulfarculaceae bacterium. Lineage (GTDB taxonomy): Bacteria > Desulfobacterota > Desulfarculia > Desulfarculales > Desulfarculaceae > Desulfoferula. The sequence goes on along the minus strand of JANQFN010000150.1, from coordinate 439 downwards.
TCCGGCCAGAGTGAGGCGGTGCTGTGCCAGAGCGACCTGGATGAGTTTTACCGCCAGCGCTCCCTGCCGCCTCCCCCGGACCTGGGGGCTGACCTGCTGCCCAACCAGTTTGTCACGCTCACGGCGGCCGAGAGCCCCTCTTCCTCGGCCCTGGCGCGCGTGAAACACGGCCGCCTGGAGCCTCTGGCCTTGGCCGCCAACCCCACCTGCTTCGGACTGAAAAGCAGAAACAAGGAGCAGCTTTTCGCCCTGGAGCTTCTCTTGGATCCGGAAGTGGGGATCGTCACCCTGGCCGGCGGGGCGGGCACCGGCAAGACCCTGCTGGCCCTGGCCGCGGGCCTGGAACAGGTGTTGGAGCGCAACCATTACGACAAGATACTGGTCACCCGGCCGGTGATTCCCCTGGAGGGCCAGGACCTGGGCTACCTGCCCGGCGACA
>JANQFN010000067.1 GCA_028277825.1 Desulfarculaceae bacterium | reverse complement strand
ACCGTACACTGATAGCGTAGACGTTTTTTTCATAACACACCGATAAATGCTACCCGCATCGCCAATGCCGTCCAACCTTCGTGAAATATCCGGGCTAGTTCTCCGGCTCCGCTTGGGCTGAGCCGGCCTCGCCCTTAACCAGCTCCTGGAACTGGGCGCCCGACAGCACCTCTTTTTCCAAGAGAACCCCGGCCACCTTTTTCAAAAGATCGCCGTGGTCCCTGAGCAAGTCCTCCACCCGCTCCTCGCGGGTCTCCATGAAGCGCCTGAGTTCCTCGTCCAGGGCGGCGGCGGTGGCCTCGGAATAATCCTTGGCCGCCGGGGCCAACAGGGAGTCTTGGGGCAAGAACACCGGCTGGTTGCGCGCGGTGTAGGTCACCGGGCCCAGGGTGTCGCCCATGCCGTATTGGGTGAGCATGGCCCGGACCATGTCCGTGGCCCGCTGCAGGTCATTGGCAGCACCCGTGGAGACCTCGCCGAAGGTCAGGCGCTCGGCCACCCGCCCGCCCAAGAGCACGTCCACCCGGCCCTCCAGCTCGGTCTTGCTCATCAGATAGCGGTCCTCGGTGGGGCGTTGCTCGGTGTAGCCCAGGGCGGCGATGCCCCGGGGGATGATGCTGATCTTGTGCACCTGGTCGGTCTGGGGGGTGAAGGCGGCCACCAGGGCGTGACCGGTCTCGTGATAGGCCACGCGCTGTTTTTCCTGTTCGTTGATCACCCGGTTCTTCTTTTCCAGGCCGCCCACGATACGGTCCACCGCCTCCTCCAGGTCGGCCATGGTCACCTCGTTGCGGTCGACTCGGGCGGCCAACAGGGCGCCCTCGTTGAGGATGTTCTCCAGGTCCGCGCCCGACAGCCCCGGGGTGCGCTGGGCCAAGACTTTGAGGTCCACGTCATCGGCCAGGGAGATGCGCCGGGCATGTACTTCGAGAATTGCTATACGTCCGTTGAGGTCAGGCTTGTCCACCAGCACCTGCCGGTCGAAACGGCCGGCCCTGAGCAGGGCCTGGTCCAGGATCTCGGGGCGGTTGGTGGCGGCCATGATGATCACCCCGGCGCGAGGGTCGAAGCCGTCCATCTCCACCAAAAGCTGCTGCAGGGTCTGTTCGCGCTCGTCGTGGCCGCCCAGGTTGCCCACCCCCCGGGCCTTGCCCAGGGCGTCCAGTTCGTCTATGAAAACAATGCAGGGCGCCTTTTCCCGGGCCTGCTTGAACAGATCGCGCACCCGGGCCGCGCCCATGCCCACGAACAGCTCCACGAACTCGGAACCGGAAATGGAAAAGAAGGGCACCCCGGCCTCGCCGGCAATGGCCCGGCTGAGCAAGGTCTTGCCGGTGCCGGGCGGTCCCACCAAAAGCACGCCTTTGGGCATGCGGCCGCCCAGACGTGTGAAGCGCTCCGGGGTCCTGAGGAACTGCACCACCTCCTCCAGTTCCTCCTTGGCCTCATCCACCCCGGCCACGTCGGTGAAGCGGGTGGGGATGTCTTCCTCAGCGTAAATCTTGGCCTTGTTGGCCCCGAAGTTCATCACCCCGGCGCCGGGCCCCATGCGCTTCATCATGAAGTACCAAATGCCTAGAAACAGAAAGATGGGCACCATCCAGGAGAACAGGGTGCGCAGGAAAGTGGACTCCACCTCGCCCCGAAACTCCAGCTTGTGCCCCTCAAGTTCTTTGGCCAGATCAGGCGAGACCCGCACGGTTTTGAAGCTCACCTCGCTGCCGTCGCTGTCGATCATCTTGCCGGTGATGACATCCTTGCCAATGGCGATCTCTTTGATCTTGTCGGCGCGGAGTTGGTTCAAAAACTCGCTGTAGGCCACCTGCTTGGGCCCTATCTGGCCGGCGATGATATTGTTGAGGATCAGTACGGCCCAGATGCCCAGGAGCACGTACCAAATTGAAAATTTGTGATGTTTTTCCACTTTAGAATTCCCCCTCCCCCTTTTGGCCACTCTGGACCGGGCAAGTCCCCCTGCCAGGGGTATGGTCGAACAAATATCTGTTTTAAGGTTACTATCGCTGTGCCACCTGGTCAATAGCAGCGCCCTTGACATGGACCCAAGTGAACTTATCTTAGAACAAAGACCCAATACTAACAGTGATTAAGGAGAGAGGTTATGTACAGCTTGATACCTTTTGTCAGAGGCAGGTCTCTGGGCAGGGTGCACCGGGATTTTGATGATCTTTTCTCCCGCTTCTTTGGCGAGTTGGATCTTCCCAAACTGCGTGAGGAAAAGGAGTTCGTGCCCGCGGTTGACTTCAAAGAAACCGATGAGGGCTACGAGTTGAGCGCCGAGGTCCCGGGCCTGAAGCCCGAGGAGATCGAGGTAAGCCTGCATGGCGACGTGTTGGTCTTAAAGGGCGAGAAGCGCGACGAGCGCGAGGAAGACAAGGACGGCTACCACCTGGTGGAGCGTTCCTACGGCAAGTTCTACCGCAGCTTCCGCCTGCCCGAGCATATAGACCGCGACAAGCTGGAAGCAAGGCATGCTGAAGGCGTGCTAAAGGTCAGCCTGCCCAAGTCTGGCGAGGTTGAGCCCAAGGAGATCGAGATTAAAAAGGGCTAAAGCCATCTAAATCCCAACCAGACCGGTCCCCGAT
>JANQFN010000060.1 GCA_028277825.1 Desulfarculaceae bacterium | reverse complement strand
GTAGCTAAAGCTACGTCGAGGCCCAAGCGCAGCCAGCAACACCGTATGCCGGTGGCTGGCGCAGCCGGACACACGGCCTTCATGAAATATGCGGGCTAGCATTCCGGCAAGTCCAAAAGGCGCCACACAAGCTCCACCCTCTCACGGCAGACAGGGTCTTCCCGGTCGTCCGCTCCCAGCAGGCCCAGTTCTGCGGTGGCCAAGACCTTGCCACGGTTGTCCGACACCTCCAGACAGGCCATACCGCCGTCTTCTATGCGGTATTTAAATATCCCCATTGCCGCTTCCAAGCGCATCAGGGCCTTTAGCCCCAAAAAATCAGGGCAGGGCATCTGCTCCAGCTTGACCAAGAGGTCCTGTTCCGCATGCAAATCCAGGCCAATGGCCCGGGCCACCGCCTCCACCTGGCTTCGGCTGGCCGAGGCATAGGCCCGCCCGTCTGCCAGAGAGGCCCTTTCCGCGTGCAGGTAGTCCTGAAACAGCGCTTTCGAAGCCTTCCAGGCCTCCTGGGGCGGTGGCCAGCCCAGGCGCCCCAGGAATGAGCCCAGACGGGCCAAGTTGTCCGCCGCCCGGCCCAGGCCCCGGAAGTGAGGCAGCCCCAGGTTGGTGACATTGAGGTCGCGCTGGATTATGGCTGTGTAGGCCCGCACCGCCGCGGCGCGCAGGCAGTTCAGGTCTGTTTCGGAAAGGCCACCGCCCAGGTGGTGCAGGGAATCGGCCAGGGCCACCTCGGGCATCTCGCCGGCAGTCTCGATGAACAGGATCTCGTCTTCCAGCCTGGCCGGAGGCGTGATTTCATAAGGATTGATCGGCACTTTTTTATGCTATCCATGCAACTAGTCATTGCCAAGCTGCGGTTGTGGTGTTAATAAAGCAAGACAAGTATATACGGCATGCCGGCCAAGGGAGCAAGCTATTGAATCAGGCCTTGGGCATTAGGCCGCCTCGTTTTTGACGGGGTTTCGCAGGAAGGACGCGCATGGGAGGTGATTTCCACACCAACTACCGCGAGGAGAACCTGATTTCCCGGCTGGAGAGTTCCCGGCAGTCCGCCTGGACCCGGCAGCTCATGCGCTTGGGGGACTGTGCCGACGAGTTGGCCCAAAGGCTGGCCATGAAGCTGGTGGACAGTCAGCTCATCGAGACCAACAGCCAGCGCGAGGTGGAAGAGCAACTGGCCACCGCCCTGGGTGAGCTATTGCACGCCGAGGACTTTGACATCCAGTTCGCCATCGCCAACTTTCGCAACCTGGTGCCCCAGGCCAACCGCATCAGCCTCTATGTGACCGCCTTTATAATCGAAAAGCTTATTGACCACCGCTCGGTGGTGGACATCTATGGCACTGACGAGGAGATCTACGGAGTGGTCAACCAGGAGGTCACCGAGTTGATCCGCTAAAAAGAGGCAAGTAATAAAAGAATCAGGCCTCCGTCCATTAGGGCGGAGGTTTTGTTATGGGAAGCGGCGGTATTAGTTAATGCCAAGATAAAAAGGTTTGGGGAGGGAAAAGCAAAGCAAAAAGGCCACCCTGTTCTTCTCCCCTTCGGTTAACAGCGGCATCAAAAGGCCAAGGGTGGGGTGTCTGTTTGCGCATTTGCTCCGGGATCCGATCAATTCCCACGCGAAAACACTGGGAATTATTCCTTACCTACTCCTCTTATTCGGCCCTCCACCATTTGATGTTTAACTGTACTACTCAATACCAGCGCACCATCTCGCTGAGCGGGGCCCGGGGCGAACGCATTTGGTTGATGGCTGCGCCAGGGTCGCCGTAGCCCACGGCCACGGCCAGGACCAGCCGGCGTTCTGGGGCTATGTTTAAGAAGTCCTTGATGAGCCGCTCATGGTTGACGATCAGGCCTATGGGGCAGGTAGCCAGGTCCAGGTCTGCCGCAGCCAAAAGCAGCCAGCCCAGAGCGAAACCAAGGTCCAGGGCGCGTTCGGGCGGAAACACCGAATCCAAGGTGGCCATGACCACCGCTGGTGCGCCATAGAAGCTCAAAGAGCCCAGGTCGATGAAGTCCTTGTCCAGGCCGGCCTGGGCCATGAGCGGCCCCATGAGCCGGCTCAGTTCCTTCTGGCGCTCCAAATAGGCTGGGGGCAGGGGGGCCACGTTGTCCGGCGCGCAGGTGATGGCCCGTTCAGCATGGGCCTTGAGCAGCTTGTTGGCCAGGCGCTCCACCTCGTCGTTCATCACCACGGTGAACTGCCAGGGCTGCAGGTTGATGGCGCTGGGCGCGGCGCAG
>JANQFN010000049.1 GCA_028277825.1 Desulfarculaceae bacterium | reverse complement strand
CCGGAGATGGTGGGGTTGCCCATCAGGGCGCAGAACCAGGGGTTGCCGTAGAACCAGGAGGGCGCGCCGATGGTCATGCCGAACACGCAGCCGTCCAGCACCTCGGGGCCATAGTCCTTGGCCTCGAAGAACTTGGCGGCGGTGGCGGCGGCCAGCTTGATGGGGTGTTCGTTCTGAAAGGACATCTGCCAGCGGGAAAAGGGCGAGGACCAGTAGCCTCTGTGGGGGATGAAGGCTTTAGTGAACATGCTTGGCTCCTAAAAAGAAAATGGTTTGAAAACCGGTTTACTTTTCGTTGTCCGACCAGTGGCCGTAGCGCTCCCGCAACACCCGGTGCAGGATCTTGCCGGTGCCGGTGCGGGGCATCTCCTCGTCCGTCACAAAGTGAATCGCCTTGGGCCGCTTGAAGCCGGCGATCTTGCCCTTGGTGTATTCGCGTATCTCGGCGGCCAGTTCGTCGGAAGGCCCGTAGTCGTTGTGCAGGATGATCACCGCGGTGACGCTCTCGCCCCATTTTTCGTCGGGGATGCCGATCACCGCCACGTCGCGAACCGCCGAGTGGCCGCCCAGGCAATCCTCCACCTCGGTGGGGTAGACATTCTCCCCGCCGGTGATGATCATGTTTTTCTTGCGGTCCACCAGGTAGTAGTAGCCGTCGCTGTCCTTGTAGGCCATGTCGCCGGCGGAGAAATGCCCGCCCACAAAGGCCTCGGCGGTCTTTTCGGGCTGGCCCAGGTATTCCGAAAACAGGGCCGGGCCCCGGGAGTAGAGTTCGCCCACCTCGCCGGTGGGCACCGGCTCTTTGTCCTCGTCCAACAGCAGCAAGAGATCGGTGCCCGGGATCTCGCGTCCGATGGAACCCAGCTTGTCGAACTGCTCCTCGGGCAGCAGCAGGGTCACCAAACCAGCCTCGGTGGAGCCGTAGGCCTCATAGAGCTGGCTGTTCTGGAAGTAGTCCATAATGGCCAGTTTCAGATCGCGCCGGGCCGGGGCCGAGGAGATCAAAAGCTTCTTGACGCAGTCCACGTCGTACTTGTTTTTCACCTCCTCGTCCAGGGCCAGCATCATGATGTAGTGGGTGGGCACCAGGGAGGTGAAGGTGATGTCGAACTCGCTCAGGGTCTTGATCATGTGCTCGGGGTCGAAAGAGACCGAATTGTAGACCACGCAGGTGGCCCCCAGCACGGTGAAGGTATAGGAGTAGAAGGTGGAGTTGATGTGGCACATGGGCATCACCAACAGGCCCCGGTCGTCGCGGTCGTAACCCATGGCCGCGATATTGGTCCAGTACATGCCCATCTGGGACTCGTGGGTCCTGACCACGCCCTTGGGCCGGCCGGTGGTGCCCGAGGTGTACATGATGATCCACACGTCTTCGTCGATCACCTTGGTCTCGGGTTCTTCA
>JANQFN010000034.1 GCA_028277825.1 Desulfarculaceae bacterium | reverse complement strand
CTCCGAAGAGATAGAAATAAATTTTTGAGGGAGAGATGTGCCCTTGCCTTGGTTCAATTTAAGATAATACGAAGCTCCCTTGAACCCCCATGCGGGGGTTCATTCCCCGCAGCTTGCCGCGCTGTAAAGTTGAAATTTTTCCCTTGATACCCCGCTGCTTGCGGCGGGGTTGTTCATTGATCTACCCTAGGCTCAAAATCAACCTGGCAATCCTATATTGATCATAGGCCAGGGCAAGGTTCAACTGAGCGCGAAACCTATCCGGGATAAACTTGTCCGGCCTCACCTGAGGAAGCTTTGGTTGGCCATGATTTAAAAAAATGAGGAGTTATTCGCTTACAAGGCCCAAGACAGGTTTGGTGAATTGCGAGATAGTTAATTATCCAGTGATTCGCGAACCAACTGGGCCACGTCCATGACCTTGAGCGGCAACTTGTTGCGCCGGGCGTGGGTGGCCATGGTACGCAGGCATTGCTGGCAGCCGCTGACCACCGCCTGGGCGCCGGTGGTCAGGACCTGCTCCACCTTGCGCCGGGCGATCTCAGCGTTCAACTCCTGGTCGATCATTTCCAAATTACCCCCACCCCCGCAGCAAAGGCAGTTCTCGCGGTTGTCGGCCAGCTCTTTCAGCTCGACTCCCGGCAGGGCCCGGATCACCCGGCGGGGGGCCTCAAAGATCCGCGCCGCCCGGCCCAGGTCGCAAGGGTCGTGATAAGTCACGGTCAGCTTTTGCTCCCTGAGGGGCAGGCGGTCCTGGCCCAGGAGCCTGCCCAAAAACTGAGTGGCGTGGCTGAGCTTGAGCCCGGACTCGGGGTAGTGCTCGCGCCACATCATGTAGCAGGAGGGGCAGGCGAAGACCACCTCGCGGGCGCCTTTGGCTCGGACGGCAACCAAGTTGTGTTCCATCAGCTCATGGGCTGCGGGCAAGTTGCCCGAGCCAAGCAGGGGGAAACCGCAGCACCATTCCTCCTCGCCCAGCAGGGTGAAGTCCACCTCGGCCGCTTCCAAAACCTCGGCCAGGGCCATGGGTATCTGTTGGGCCAGGGGGAAAAACGAAGCCACGCAGCCGGTGAAATAGACCACCTCGGCCTGCTCCTTGACGAACAGGTCATCGGGAGGCTCGTCCAAGTCCTCCACCCACTCGGTCCGCTCCTCCTGGTCCTCGCCGAAGACGTTGCGGTTGTGGGCCAGATGCTCCCGAATCAGGTCCACCTTGGCCGGGTGCGCCCCCAGTTCCACCAACTCCTGGCGCAGGCTCAACCACAAATCCTTTAGTCCTATGCCCGCCGGGCAGACCTCGGTGCAATTGCCGCACAGGGTGCAGCGGTAAACCGTCTCGGCGAAATCTTTCCACTCTTGCCGGTCAGGATGCCGGCGGCCATAAAGGCGCCGCAGCCAACCGGCTCCGGTCTTGCCTGCCCGCCGCCGCCAGTCCAGGCGGTAAAGCCCGGAGAGATGGCCGTCGCCCGCGGCATTCACCGCCGGGCAGACCTCGCCACACACCGCGCAGCCAGTGCAGGCCTCCATGGATAAAAGCTGGCCAATGCTGTAGAGGCGATTATACAAAGCGCGTTTCCCCATACCCTATTGGGCGTGTTTGGCTATTTCCCGGGTGATCCACTCCTCCAGGGCCTGGGCGCCGTGCAGGAGGTCCGCCACATCGCCGATGTCGTCAGCTCTCAGGCGGTACATCCAGCCCGCCCCATAGCAGTCCTGGTTGATTAGCTCAGGGTTAAGCTCCAGCTCCTCGTTCACCGCGATGAGTTCGCCGTTGACCGGGGATTTGATCTTGCCCAGCCACTTGCCGGACTCCACCTTGGCCAGCTTCTTGCCTTTTTTGAGCTTCTTGCCCTCATTGGGCAACTGCACGAAAACAATTTCGCCGGCCAGTTTTTGGGC
>JANQFN010000640.1 GCA_028277825.1 Desulfarculaceae bacterium | reverse complement strand
GCCGGCGATGGGTACAAACTGTGCCGTGATAATGTGAGCACCTTTTTCATGACGGGCCCATGAATAGTGATTCGCTGATTGATGCCACCCAGCCCTCATGAAATATGCGGGCTAGGCCAAAGGCAAACCCCCTAATAAGCTTTGCTGGGCACGCCGCTGCCCATGGGTTCGGCGCCCTGGGGTGCATCTCCCCGGCGATGCGGGGCCAGCATGGCCAGCAAATTTTTAGGCACCGGGTAGCCCAGCTTCAGGGCCTTGTCAGCGGCCTGGATGGCCTCGGGCCATTTCTTCATCAGGGCATAAGCCGCGGACATATTGCTCAGTGCCGGTGAAAAATTGGGATCGATCACCAAGGCCTTGACGTACTCGTCAACGGCTTGGTTTAGCTTCTTTTGGCTGGCGTACAAGTTGCCCAGGTTCAGGTGGGCCTCGGGGTAGGAGGGATTCACCTCCAGGGCACGCTTGTACTGTTTTTCGGCCAGTTTGGGCTTTCCCTGGTAAAGGTAGACCAAACCCAGGTTGTTGTGACTGTCGTCGGAATAAGGATCCAGTACGATAGCCTGTTTGAATTCGCGCTCCGCAGTCTTCCAGTCCCTTTCATACAGGGCCACCGAACCCAACTGGTAGTGGGCCTGGGCGAACTCGGGATTGATCTTGACCGCCTCTTCCAAATAGGCCTTACCCTCCTTGACCCGGCCTGAATCCAGGGCCATCAAGCCCAGACTTACATAGGCTCTGAAGGACTTGGGATTGCGCTGGAGCACTTCCTTGAGCATTTTTTCGGCCTGCTCCTTCTTGCCGGCGCCGGCCAAGAGGTTGGCGGCAAACAGCTCCCCCTGCCAAAAACTGGCGTCAACCTGCTTGCATTTGCTGAAATAGGTCAGGGCCGATTCGCCGTCGCCATTGGTCATGGCCAAAAATCCCTGAGCGAACAGCTTGACCGCCTCGGGCTTGATCTTGCCCGCCTTGGCTTCGCGCGCCACCTCGGACAGGAAAGAGGCGCTGTCCTCTTGGGGGTTTTCGCCCAGGGCGGTGGAAAAGTGCTTTTCAGCCTGGCCGAAGTCGCCGGCCACCATACTTTCCAGACCGGCCAAAACCTCACGCCGCGCCACCAGGTAGGACTGCTCGGTGGCCACCTTGGGCGAGCTCAAATCCACCCCAGGCGCTGGCCCGGCCGGGCTCTTAAAGCGCATAGATTGGCTCGGCGTGGACGAGGCGTCCAGCTTGGGGGCGGCCTGGGGCTTGGGCGCCGGGATCGATACGTGGGCCCTGGTGGCGGCCTGGTCAAAGCGCATCAGGATGGTGTAGCCCTCTTCGGTGGGGATGATCTTGCTGGGTTTGTGGGGGGGCAGTTTGTCCAGCGCCTGACGGTACTCGCTTCTGAGCCGTTTGTAGGGCACCTTGCCTAGGCGTCCGCCGCGAAAAGAGGCCGGCCCCACTGAATTCTGCTTGGCCAAGGCCTCGAAGCTGGCTCCCTTTTTCAGTTGCTGCAGGAGTTTATTGGCCAAATCCTTGTTCTTTACGGTGAGGATGCCCAAATCCACCTTGCCTTGCGGGGCGGCGGCCATGGCCGCCGGGGCGGCAAAAGCGATGATTCCCATGAGGGCGGCCGCAAGGGCCAAGCGTCGTAACATTCTGCGAAATCTCCAAAAATATGTGTGCATCCCATAACGGGCCGGCACTGATTATTAACCGGCTACAGGCAACTCTGTCAACCGCTTTCACTTGGAATGTAACAGTTGTTCCCTTGATAATTCGGGTAATTCTGATCATAATCTAGGGGAACTTGTCCTCCAGTCCCGGCCCGGCTTGACGGATACCGGGGCTTTGATTATATCTTCTTCT
>JANQFN010000596.1 GCA_028277825.1 Desulfarculaceae bacterium | reverse complement strand
ACGTTGACCTTGTGCACCGAGGTCACCTTGTTGTAGCCGGCGTCCCGGGCGTACTCAAAGGCGTAGCGCGCGATGCGATAAGAAGCCGCGTCGGTGATCAGGCGGGTGCCCCGGGCCACGCCGGGCTCCAAAAGCTCCTCCTGGCCCACGTAGAGCCCCTCGGTGTTTTCGCGCACCACCATCATGTCGGTCTGGGGCTTCAGACAGGGCACCCCGGGATAGGCCTGGGCCGGCCTGAGGTTCACGAAGGTCCCCAGTTCCGCCCTGAGGCGCAGGATCACGTCCGCCGCGGTGTTGCCCACCGCCCCGAACACCACCGCCTGGGCGGCCAGAGCCCCGGCCAGGGTCTCATCGGGCAGGGCCACGCCAAGGGCTTCCAGGGTGTCGTCGCCGGCCGGGTATTCGGAAAAATCAAAGCTCAGGCCGGTGGCCTCCAGCACCGCCAGTTCGGCCTCCACCACCTCCGGCCCGATGCCGTCGCCGGGTATCACCGCGATCTTATAGGGCTGCCCGCTCATGATTGCTACTCCTTAACCCGCATGCTTCTCACAAGGGTTGGGCGTCCGGCTGCGCCAGCCGCCGGCATACTGTGTTACTGGCTGCGCTCAGGCCTCGACGTAGCTTTGGCTACGCCTGCGGCCCTCGCTTGCCAGGTGCCTTGTCTGCCAACGGCTGGCTGTGCCGGGACCGGAAACAGACTATAACTTAGAAGGTGCGGAATTATGTTTCTAGCCAAAGTAAAAAAGTTTAGTGAGTAAATGCCGCCCAACCCTTATGAACCATCCGGGTTGACCGCCGCCTGCCAGGGCGCGGCGTGGGCCTGTTCATAGGCCTCTATCTCGGCCTCGTTTTCCAAAGTCAGCCCGATCTCGTCCAGGCCGTTCAACAGACAGTGCTTTTTAAAGGGGTCCACCTGAAAGAAGCAGGCAAAGCCGTCGTCGCCGGTCAAAGCCTGTTCGGCCAGGTCCACCTCGATGCGGTAGCCCTCCTGGGCCTCCACCCGCTTGAACCACTCGTCCACCAGGCGGCTGTCCAACTCGATGGGCAAAAGGCCGATCTTGAAGCAGTTGCCCTTGAAGATGTCGGCGAAAGAGGGCGCGACCAGCACCCGGAAGCCATAATCCATCAGGGCCCAGGGCGCGTGCTCCCGCGAGGAGCCCGAACCGAAGTTCTCTCGGGTCAGCAAAACCTCAGCGCCCTCGTAGCGGGGATGGTGCAAGATAAAATCGTCGATGGGATCGCCGTTGGCGTCAAAACGGTGCCCGTGGAAGAGATACTCGCCGAAGCCCTCCCGCTGCACCCGCTTCAAAAACTGCTTGGGTACGATCTGGTCGGTATCCACGTGCGCCATGTCCAAAGGCAGCGCCAACCCCTTAAACGTCACGAATTTTTGCATGGTGGTTCCTTTGTTTAGTTCGTGGGGGAACCTTTTTTTGAAAAAAAGGTGCCATGCGGCACTTTAGTATTTAGTCCCCGTTTTCAACCAGACAATCTGGTTTGAATTTAATCGCCTCTAGCACTGGACACCCGAATGGGTGCCCCACACCCTCTCCCAAAAAACTTTCCGAATTATTCCCGCACTTGCTCAGCCTGAGCGGCTGAGCCGCGCGCGGGAATAATTCGGCCAGGTTTTGGGTTGGGCATGGGTAAGTCCTTGTTAAGCGACAAGTCGTTATTTTAATTCCAGGTTGTTTGGCGAATTGCCGAGTCGCCGCTAGGCGAATCAAAATTCGCCA
>JANQFN010000548.1 GCA_028277825.1 Desulfarculaceae bacterium | reverse complement strand
GGAGGCCGCCCATGCCCGTCGACGAGCTGACCATGGTCATCCGCATCGCGGTGGCCGCCGGCATGGGCCTCTTGTTCGGCCTGGACCGGGAGATCCACGGCCGCGCCGCGGGCCTTCGCACCTGCCTCCTGGTCAGCATGAGCGGCGCTCTGGTGATGAGCCTCTCTTTGTATCTGGCCGAGATGTTCACCGGCGAGGCTGCCTCTTCCACCGTGCGCCTGGACCCGGGGCGCCTGCCCTCCTACGCTATCGCCGGCATGGGCTTTCTGGGCGCCGGCGCCATCATCCAGGGCAAGCTGCGCTCCCGGGGGGTCACCACCGGCGCGGCCATGTGGGCCTGCACCGGCGTGGGCCTGGCGGTGGGGGCCGGGCTGTATCTGCCCGCCGCGGCCACGGTGGCCATCACCCTGGTGGCCCTGAGCCTCTTGCGCCATGTGGCCCGGCGGCTGCCCCATGAGCAGCACGTCACCCTGGAGGTGGAGATACTCACGCCCCAGAGCGAGAGAGAAGTGCGCGAGCTTTTGGACACCTTCGGGGCCCGGGTGCGCTTTGCCGGCCGCGAGCGCTGCCTGGAGGCGGACACCGTAAAGGTCACCTTCACCCTGGTGATCCACTCGGGCAAACGCTGGGCCAAGATGCTGGGCGAGCTGGACCAGCTTCCCGGCATCTCCTGCTACGCCTGGCACGAGTCCGAGGTGCCGTAAGAGGCGTTAACTGAGAGTTCCTTGCAGGGGCGGGGTTTATCCCCGCCCATCTTTTTCTTCGCAGTCATAAAACGGGCAGGGGATAAAACCTCTCCTTCTTTTTATCCTTGAAATCGTTGTCATCGCGAGGAGCGGCGGTGCAAGAGGTTGCTTAGCGAAGACGCTCCATCCGCCGCGACGTGGCGATCTTCCCCTTCCCTATATCTCCCGTACCGAAGAAAAAGGCTTTGATCCGGCAAACTATGGACAATTTAAAGGGAAGATTGCCACGCCGGGCCGGGGCGCGCGCTCGGCTTTCCTTGTAGGCCTGACCGGCCCGGCTCGCAATGACAGTATTTCTCAGTAGGATGGTTACGCACAGCGTCCTTGTAGGGGAGGAGTTTATCCCCTCCCGACAACATAATTCCAAGAAAAGACGGGCGGGGATAAACCCCGCCCCTACATCAAGAGGTATTTCCCTCGTCCACATCTACTTATCCCCTGCAGCAGCTGAGGTACCGTAACGCGGTTGCCGGGCCTGTGAACCGGCAGGCGGGACAGGCGAGCAGGCCAGCCCGGCTGCCAGGCGACTGGGCGAGCTTCTTGCCCTTGGAGCCGCTGGGCTGGCCGCGCAGCCGGAAAGCGCCCTGGCCTGCCGGTGAATAGGCTCGGCAACCGTCGTGCCTCCCTTGCCAACCTCTTTTCCCCTCTCCCTGGCAAAGACCGCACTTTTTCTCTAAATTATAAGCCTATGCCAAACAGCGACCCACAACCCCTCTTGGAGGCGGCCCGCGACCTGAGATATCTCCTGGGCCGGGGCTACCCCCGCGAACTGAGCCTCAAGATCTGCGGCGACCGCTGGGCCCTGCCGGCGGCCGACCGCCAGATGCTCCGGCGCGGGGTGTGCGCTCCGGAAGAGGCCCGGGCCCGCCGGGCACGGCTGGCGCCGTTGTCACGGGTGGCGGGCCGGCCGGTGGCCATCGACGGCCACAACGTGATCATCACCCTGGTCAGCGCCATGAACGGCGGCCGCCTGGTCATGGCCGACGACGGCCTGGTCAGGGACATCGCCCAGGTGGGGCGCAACCACAACCCCGACGCCAAGACCCTGGCCGCGGCTCGGCTCATGGTGGGCAGCCTAGCCCATCATGGCGCCGCCTCGGCCTTGATCCTCTTGGACGCGCCCCTGCCCCGCTCCGGCGAGCTGGCCGCCCGCCTGCGCGAGCTGATGGTCGAATCCGCCCTGCCCGGCGAGGCCCGGGCGGTGCCGGTGCCGGAAAGGGAGCTGGCGGGCTTTTCGGGCCTGGTGGCCTCCAGCGACCGCGCGGTGGTTGACGCGGCGGCTGAGCCTTTGGACCTGGCCGGCGGGATCATCGCCCTGATGGACCCCTCCCCCAGTCTGGTGAGCCTGCAGCCATGAGTGAGCAAAATCCCCAAAAGCCGCGCGCCCTGGGCATCTTCTCCGGCGGCCTGGACTCCATGCTGGCCTCGTTGGTCCTCTCCCGCGCCGGGGTGGCGGTGGAGGCGATCACCTTTGAGACCCCCTTTTTCGGGGCGGCCCGGGCCCAGGCTTCGGCGAAACACATCGGACTGCCCCTCAGGGTGGCTCAGGTGGGACCGGTGCATCTGGAGATCGTCAAGCAGCCGGACCACGGCTACGGCTCCAACATGAACCCCTGCATCGACTGCCACGCCTTCATGTTCAAACACGCCGGCCAGGTGATGGCCACCGAAGGCTTTGACTTTCTCTACTCCGGGGAGGTGCTGGGCCAGCGTCCCATGAGCCAGAACAAGCAGGCCCTGGCCACGGTGGCCAAGATCTCGGGCTTTAAGGATTTCATCCTCAGGCCCCTCTCAGCCCGGAAGCTGCCCATCACCCCCATGGAGGAATCCGGACTGGTGCAGCGGGAGCTTCTGTTGGATTTTTCGGGCCGCTCGCGCAAGCCGCAGATGGCCCTGGCCGCCGAGCTGGGCGTGACCGATTACCCGGCCCCGGCCGGAGGCTGTTTGCTGACCGAGCCCGGTTTCAGCCGCCGCCTCAAGGACCTGCTGGAGCACGACCCCTCCGCGGGCGTGGCCGAGGTGGAGCTATTGAAGCACGGGCGGCATCTGCGCCTGTCACCAGTGGCCAAGCTGGTGGTGGGCCGCAAGGAGGCCGAGAACCGGGCCCTGGAAGAGTTGGCCGGGCGCCTGCCGCCGGGCAAGGTCCTCAAGTTGCACGCCAAGGGGGTGCCCGGGCCCCTGGGGCTCTACCTGGGGCCGGCCGAAGGCGAGGACCTTATGCGGGCGGCGGCCATCGTGGCCGGCTACGGCAAGGCCCAACCCGGCGATACGGTCACGGTGCGCGTCTCCGGCGGCCGCGAGCTGCAGGTGGAGGCCCGGCACCGCCGCCTGGCCGCGCCCCTGCTACTCTGATCTCCGGCTGCAACTTGCAGCGCCCTTGCCGCCCATGACGCCGGTGCTGTAAGATGCGGGCCAAACCCACAGGAGGCAATATCATGAAGCGAATGCTGCGAGTCCTGATCCTGTTTTCTCTGGCCGCCGTCCTGCTGGCCGCACCGGGCCCCAGCGCCGGGGCCCAGAGCGGGGGTGAGAAGCAAGGCGAAAAGAAATACGAAGGCATGACCGTCTCCTGGACCGTGGGAGGCGACAAGGCCCAAGTCACCTTGACCAGGAAGGGCGAAATCCTGGGCTATCTGCACTTCAACGGGCGGCATATTGGCGACGCCATCGACATAACGCGTGATAATTTCCGGGTTTTTGGCGACATAGGCGAGCGGCAGGACCCGGGGAGCAGCAAGTGGAGCCTTTGGGTAGACCTAAGGATCATCGAAAACGGCGCGCAATACGACCACAAGGAGGTGCTGGTCACCTGGTAGACCTTCCCGAGTCAAAACCATGAAAAGCGGCGCCGCCCCGGCTTGGAGCGGCGCTGTTTTTTTATGGCCCCGCCGGCGGCGGGCCGCGGGATCGCAGCTAGAAAGTGTCTTTCATGTCCACCACGCGCAGGTTGACGCCCTTGATCACCGGCACGCCGTCCTCGTAGACGTCGATGATGTTCAGGCAGGCGTAGTGCTGGTCGATACGGAAGATCCGGTCCAAGGGCGCCCCCAGCAGCTTGGCCAGAAACACCCGGTTCACCCCGCCGTGGGCGATGACGCAGACCTTCTGGCCCTGTTCGTCGGCGATGATCTTCTGAAACACCGGTATCACGCGCGCGGCCAACTGCTCCAGGGACTCGCCTCCCTCGATGGCGAAGTTGGGCAGATCGTCGTAGCGCGCCTTGAGTTCGTCGGGATACTGCTTGTTGATCTGCTCGTAGGTCATGGCCTCCCAGATGCCCAGGTTCAGCTCGCGCAGGTCCTTTTCCAGCACCGGCTTGCGCCGGGGCCTCTGGGCCCGGCCCACCGTCTCGGCGGTGAGCATGGCCCTCTGTAAATCGCTGGCATACACCGCCGAGAGCTTTTCCTTGGACATGCGCTTGGCGATGGCCCGCATCTGTTCCTTGCCGTCGTTGGTCAGGCCCACGTCATAGTGGCCGAATACCTTGCCGTCGGAAGCGCCCAGCACCTCGGGGTGCCGCCACAAAAAAATGCGTGTGTATTCCATGCGCTCCCGAAAACCTCGTGCTCTGGCCATGTCTCGATACCTTCTCCCGCCTGGCCCCGGCTAGACGATCCAGGAAGCCTGTGCTAAATTTCAACTAAGGCAAAACACCTTTATCATCATAGCACCATGCCTTGCTGGAGATAATATGTCCAGACCCCTGGCAATAATCGCCCTCATCGCCGCTCTTTGCTGGCTGGCGCCGCCCGCCGGGGCCGCCCAGACCAAGGGACCCAGGATCGTCTTTGAACAACTGGAAAAGACCTTTGACAACGTGGAGGAGGGCAAGATCATCAAGGTCAAGTTCACCTTCACCAATCAAGGCGACCAGAACCTGATCATCGACAAGGTGGACCCCTCCTGCGGCTGCACCGCCAGCAAGTACGACCGCGTCACCAAGCCCGGCCAAAAGGGCCATGTCTTTTTGGAGTTGGACACCGAGGGCATCAACGGCAGCTTCAGGAAAACCGCCGCCGTGGCCACCAACGACTCCAGCCAACCGGTGGTGACCCTGGTGCTGTTGGGCGAGACCGTGGGCCGTATCAAGGTGGACAAGGGCCGGCGCATCAAGCTGGCCGGCTGCCTGGGCGGCCCCATCACCACCAGCGCCACCTTGAGCGATCCCCAGGGCAAGACCCTGTTGATCAGCGGGGTGGACAACCCCATGAAGGACTATTTGGGGGTCAAGCTGGACCCCCTGCCCGGGGGCAAGGCTTACAAGCTCAACCTCTACTCCAAGGCCAACGAGTCCATGGAGTTCGCCGGGCCCATTTTCCTTAAGATCCCCGGCTCGCCCCAGGTGAGCGTCTGGGTGGTGGCCAGCATCCAGGGGCCCTTCTCGGTGCGCCCCCAGGAGGTGCACTTCGGCACCCTGGCCAAGGGCCTCACCCAAAAAAAGGCCCGCTCGGTGCTCTTAAAAAAAGCCTGCGCCGACAAGCTGGTGATCGACGCCCTCAAGTACAACAAGGAGTTGTTCACCGTGGAGCAACACTGGCAAAAGCCCGGCGAGGAGCTGCTTCTGGTCATCACCCCCAACCTGAAAAATCTCTGGGTGGGTCCCTTTGAAAAGTCCCTGGACATCGAGGCCGGGGGCAAGTCCTTTTCGGTTCGCCTGGCGGGCAGGGTGCGCTAAAGCGTCCGGGAGACCGAATATTGATCAAGCATTTTGATCACGTGACCATTGTGGTGGCCGACATGGAAGCCGCCGTGAGGTTCGTGGAGTTGCTGGGGTTTAGCAAGGTCATCGACACCGAGATTTCCGGACAGACGGTGTCGGACTACATGGGCATACCAGAACTGCGGGCCAGACACGTGACCTTGGTGCTCAAGGGAGCCGACCCCCGGCAGGAAGTGCAGCTCCTGCATATCATGCACCCAACCCCCCGGGACGACCCCAGCATCGCCCGGCTGGACAAATTGGGCTATAACCACCTTTGCTTGGCAGTGGACGACATCGCCGCCGAGGTGGCCCGGCTCAAGGAGCATGGCGTGGAATTCAAAAGCCGCGTTATGGAGTTCCACGACCGCAAGCTCATTTTTTTCACCGGGCCGGGAGGCGTTACCCTGGAACTGGCCCAGTGGGTCTGAGCATCTCCTGTTAGGCTTCCGGGAGGCCTGAAGCACCGGCGGCCCCGGGCTTTCAATTAAAATCTGGACTTTCTCCAGAACCCAAGCCACAATGGCTCCGTTAATTCAGCGGCACCGGGTTCCATCCAGCAAAAAGCTGACGCCGCGCTCCCCGCCCCATCCTCTCCTGCCCAGAGAGAACGCCATGTCCCGGCCCGCTAAACTTTTCAGCTTTGAATTCGTGGGGCTGTTGGGCGTCATCCTCTTGGTCTTCGCCAACATCGCGGTGTTCTACAACCTTTACAACCATTTGGAGTTGCTGGGCATACCCGGTGACCTGCGCGGCTTTCTCATCGGTGTCTTCTCGCTGTCCTCCATCCCCCTGTTCATGTTCGCCGGGCCCTTCATCACCTACCGAAACGCGCCCCGCCTGATGCTTCTGGGCCTGTTGGTCATAGGTGTCTGCGGGGTGGCCTATCTGGTGGTGCAGTCCCTCTGGGCCATGCTGATCTTGCGCATCATAAACGGGGCGGGCATGTTCTGTCTTTCCGCCTCCTCTTTGGCTCTCTTGGTCTGGGTGGTGCCCGAACAGAAGAGCGGGCAAGGTTTCGCCGTCTTCTCGGCGGCCATCCTGATACCCTATGCCCTGGTGCCCATGGTGGTCGACTGGCTGGAGCCCTGGATACCCAGCATGGCCCACACCTACGCCGGCATGCCCATCCTGCTCTTGCCCGCCGCCGGGGTGGTGCTGTGGGTGATGCGCCGCCGCCGTATCAGCGGTGAGGCTGGGGACAAGCCGCGGCTGCCCTCCTGGCCGGAGATCAAGCGCAACATCTCCCGCCTGCCCATCGCGGTGATGCTGGTGGCCCAGTGCTTTTACTTCTTCAACTTCTCGGGCATCTTTTTCCTGTTCAAGGGCTTTGCCGATCAGATCAACCTGACTAACGTGGGGCACTTCTTCACGGTGCAGATGATCCTGATGCTGGTGATCCGCACCCTGGGCAGCCGCCTGTTCGACCGGGTGAGCAAGGTGTGGCTCTTGAGCCTGGCCTTTTTCCTCACCTCCTGCGGCTACCTGGCTCTGGTCTTCACCAGCACCCCAGCGTGGATCATGCCCATCTCACTCATCTTCGGGGTGGGCCTGGCTCTGGGCTACCCGGCGCTCAACGCCCTGATGTACCTCTATTCCGAACCGCAGCTCAGGGTGCTCAACGCCAACCTGATGATGATGGCTTTGCAGTTGGGGTATTTCCTGGGGCCGCTGGTGGGGGGCTCCCTGGTGGTGCACACCGGCTACACCGGTTTCTTCCTGGCCTGGATGGGGATAAATTTGGCCTGTTTCGTGGTCTGCGCCCTCTTGTTGCGCACGCCTAAAGCCGTGGGCCAACCCACCGCCTGAGTCTTTCACCCCTGAGCCGGCGGCGGCTGGGGGGTCACGGTGCCGGGGGACTCAGCTCGCTAGAATCCCGCCCGGGGCCGCAGGAACCACACCGCCGCCAGGGCCAGCCAGGCACTGGCCGCGTTGGTGATCACGTCGCGCCAGTCGAACACCCGCTGGGGGTGGTAATATTGGGCCACCTCGTCCCCCCAGCCCACCAGGGCGCAGAAGACCCCGGCCAGAATCAAACGCAGCGCCCCCCGGCTGAAGTGCCCGGCGGCCCGCCAGGCCAACATGCCCAGGATTCCGTAGAGCATCAGGTGGGTGCGCTCGATCAACAGCGGCTGCCACCAGGCTAACAAGGCCAGGCCCAGAGAACAGGCCAGCACTCCCAGCGCGGCCTTGCCGCGCCGGCCGGCGGGCAGGCGGGCCAGCCTGAGCCCCAGCCAGGCCAAAAAGGCCAGGCCGCACAGCGCCAGGGCCCACATGGCGTAAATGGCCCTGGGCCCCTGGAACCAGGGGGCCAGGGCGCGGCCGTAATACATGAAGACAAAGATCAGGACCACCCAGGCCAGGCACAGGAGCATATCCCGTGCCGCGCCGGGGCGGGAGGGCATCAGCCCTCCTCGGCGGCCCGCCTGAGGGCCTCGACGCCGGCGGCGTAGCCCTCGGGGTGGTCGAAGAGGTAGGAGCCGGAGACGAAACAGCGCCCGCCGGCGGCGTACATGGCGCCCACCGTGGTGTCGTCGATGCCGCCGTCCACCTGGATCAGCACCTCCAGGTCCTCTTCGGCGATCATCTCGGCCAGGCGGGCCACCTTGCCCACCTGGGAGGGGATGAAGGCCTGGCCCGAAAAGCCGGGGTTGACGCTCATCACCAGGACGTAGTCCACCTCCCCCAGCACCCAGGCGATGCTCTCCGGTGGTGTGTGCGGGTTCAGCGCCACGCCGGGATGGGCGCCCAGCTCGCGCAGGCGGGCCAGGGTGCGCTGCAGATGGGTGCAGGCCTCCTCGTGCACGCAGACCCAGTCGGCCCCGGCGGCCACGAAATCCTCGATGAAGTCATCGGGGTTGCTAATCATCAGGTGGCAGTCCAGGGGCAGCCCGGTCACCGGCCTGAGCGCCTTGACCACCGGCGGGCCGATAGTCAGGTTGGGCACGAAGTGGCCGTCCATCACGTCCACGTGGATCCAGTCGGCGCCGGCGGCCTCCACCGCCGTTACTTCATCGCCCAGCTTGGCGAAGTCCGCCGAGAGTATGGAAGGGGCTACTTTGATCATGCCGCTCTCCTGATGGCCGTTTGCCACGCGCTGAGCGTT
>JANQFN010000538.1 GCA_028277825.1 Desulfarculaceae bacterium | reverse complement strand
CCTGAGCCTGGACAGCCCCCAGGTGATGGAGGACGTGGCCCGCACCATCGAGGACCAGTTGCGCAATCTGCAAAACAGCCGCTGGGCGGCTTAAGGCCGGTTAGGCTTGCCCCCGGGCCGGGTTTGGCTCATGCTAGGGGGCATGGCGCTTTGGGCTAACATATCCGGCCGCGCCGCCAAGGCGCTGCTCCTGGTGGCCGTGGCTTTGAGCCTGGCGGCCAGCTCCTGCTGCCTGCAGCCGCTGTCCTTTGATGAGGAGGCCTGGCGGCAGAAGGTGGCGGCCACCGATCCGGCCAAGCTCTACGCCCCGCACCGGCGGCCGGACGGGACGTTTTTCAACCCTTGGATGCCCCAGAACAAAAGCGCCGCCGACCTCTTGCGTTGGTGGGCCTCGCAGAACTCCCTGCCCCAGGCCGAGGGCAAACAGTTCCCCACGCCTACGGTGCCCAACGACGGGGCCTATCTCAACGACCCCAAGGCGCCGGATTCCCTTACCTGGGTGGGGCACGCCACCTATGTCTTGCAATTGGGCGGCCGGGTGATAGTGACCGATCCCTTTTTCTCCGACAACGTGGCCTATGTGCGTAGCCGCAAGGTGCCGCCGGCCTTCGGACCCGGGGCCATCCCCCGGGGCAGCCTGGTGCTGATCAGTCACAATCACTACGACCACACCGACGCCGACTCGGTGGCCGCCCTGGCCAAGCGGGACGCCACCTTTGTCTGCCCCCTGGGCCTGGGCGACCTGCTCCGGGAGATGGGGGCCACGAAGGTGCGCGAGATGGATTGGTGGCAGGAGGCGACGGTGAACGGCAGCCGTCTGGTCTGCCTGCCCGCCCAGCACTGGTCGCGCCGCCTGGGCCAGGACTACAATCAGAGCCTGTGGTGCTCCTGGCTGATCGAGCGCCACGGCAAGCGTATTTATTTCGGCGGCGACTCGGGCTATTTCAAGGGATTCAAGGAGATCGGGCGGCGCTGGCCAGGCATTCAAGCGGCCCTGCTGGGCATCGGAGCCTCCATGCCCCGCTGGTTCATGCACTACGCCCATATCAACGTGCCCGAGATGTTCAAGGCATTTGAGGACCTGGGCGCCAAGCTCCTGGTGCCCACCCAATGGGGGGTCCTCAAACTGGGCGACGAGCCCGCGGCCTGGCCGGCCCAAGAGATCCGCGAGTACCTCCAGCGCCATCCCCGCTGGCAGGGCCGGGTGGAGCTTTTGCCGGTGGGCGGCCGCCTGCTGCTGTGAACCGAAACCAGGCCCGTAAACCAGAGCGTTCCGCTGGCCGGTATGCTATAATCCGGCCTCATCGACAACAACCGGGATTATTTCGGTAAGGAGCATATAGTCATGTTGGATCCGATCGGCGGCGGCTTTTTGTTCGTGGTCTTTTTGTGCATTTTATACCTGCTCAACAAACAAGTCGGCAGCAAGGGCATGCTCTGGGGACTGGCCGGCATGGGGGTGTTTGCCGGACTCTACATGTTGGCCGCGGCCCGCGAATTTTTTTGGGTGGCCTTCCCCATATTCGTGCTCTCGGTCTTGGCCATGGCCCTGGCCGGCAGCAAGATAATCGGCTTGAAAGGCAAAGAGGCCTAGCCCACAGAACAAGCGCAAGTCATCTTTTCGGCCCCGCCTATATTGGCGGGGCCTTTTTTTCACGGTTTCGGCGCTTGGCCCGGCCGGGGCATCCGGGTTATTCTTTAGGTGATTTTCCCCAAACCACACCGGCTTGCTGGCGCCGATAGCCAGCCGGGCCGGCGAGCATAGGAGCCATGAGTATGCAGAACTCAGCCCTGGATGAGAGGCTGCCCTTGTTGCAGGAGGCCAAGCTAAAGGACAAGGTGGTGCTGGTGCGCTTTGACCACAATGTGGTCAAAAAGGGAGTCATAAGCGACCCTTACCGCATCGACCGCACTCTGGGCACCCTGTTTTACATCGTGGCCCAGGGCGGCCGCCCCATCCTGATGACCCACGTGGGCCGGCCCCGGGAAAAAAAGACCGGCCTGATCTCGGTGGGGCCGGAGACCTCGGTCCAGCCCATCGTGGACTATCTGGAGTCCAAGCTGCATAGCCGCCTCAAAGTTCCCGAGTTTCCCCACGACGAGCTGGGCATCGCCGCCATAGACACCAGCATCAACCTGGCCATCAGCCAGTTGCGCAAAGGGGAGATAGACGGCATCTACCTGCCCAACACCCGCTGGTTCACCGGCGAGGAAAACGGCGGTCAGGCCCGGGAGAGCTTTGCCCTGCAACTGGCCGGTCTGGCCGACATCTACGTCAACGACGCCTTTGGCTCCTGGCAGCCCCATGCCTCTACCTATGACATCACCCGGCATTTGCCCTCCTTTGCCGGCTGGCTGCTGCAAGACGAGCTGTCACACCTGACCCAGGTGCTGGAACCGGCCCGGCCCTTTTTGGCCGTGGTGGCCGGGGCCAAATACGACACCAAGATCGGGCCCCTGTCTGCCATCTACCAGCAGGTGGACCAGTTGATCTTGGGCGGGGTGATCTACAACACCTACCTCTGCGCCAAGTACGGGGTGAAGATAAAGGGCGTGAGCACCGAGGACATCGCCGCGGCCAAACACCTGGTGGAGGCCGACGCTAAACTGGGCAAGATCGTGGAGCTGCCCCTGCTGGTGGAAAGCGAGGTCCTGGGGCGCGAGGAGGGCAAGTATCGCACCATCGCCCTGCAAGACCTGCAGCCCGGCCAGGAGCTGGGCTACATCCTGGATATAGACGCGGCCAGCTTCGCCGCCCCGGAGGTGGCCCAGGCCCTGGACCGGGCTGCCACCATATTCGTCAACGCGGTGATGGGCTTCACCCCCCACTTCACCGACGGCTCCCGCGCCCTGGACACCACCATCGACGCCAACCAGGCCGCGGCCAAGCTCTATGGCGGCGGCGACACCCTGCAGGAGTTCAAGGACCTCTGCCCCGGGCTCTACCTCTCGGTCTTGGATGACGCCCAGTACTATTTCTTCACCGGCGGCGGTTCGGTACTCAAGGCCATCGAGCAGCGCTCGCCCTACGGCCTGGAGCCGGTGGCCGCGCTCATCGAAAACGCCCGGGAACGAAACGGGGCCGACCTTGGGGAGGAAGATGCGGTTAACAACCTGTAATCAATAATATAACGGCAAAGAGCCGCCTTATAGGCACCCAGGGCCCGAAGTTACAATCTAGCTAAAAAGTAGCTTGCGCGTTTAAAGGGGCCTGTGCTACAAGAGGCCAACGGGTCAAACAGATTGCTTGGTCACCGCGCCCTGGGTTAACCGCCCGGGCGGCGCGGTTTCCTTGGCGGGGTTTCACACAAGCAAGGGGATGGCGATATGTGGGACGAAAAATTCGAGGCAATGTCCACTGAGGAGATGCAGGCTTTTCAACTGGAAAAACTGCAGGAGACCGCGGCCTGGGTCTATGACAAAATCCCCTTCTATAAAAAGCAGTTCGACGAGCTGGGCGTGGCCCCGGGCGACATCAAGGCGGTGGAAGACCTGGGCAAGCTGCCCTTCACCGTCAAGACCGATCTCAGGGACAACTATCCTTTCGGGCTGTGCGCGGTGGACCTGAAAGACCTGGTGCGCATTCACGCCTCCAGCGGCACCACCGGCAAGCCCATCACCGGCCCCTACACCAGGGAGGATCGTGACCAGTGGGGCGAGTGCATGGCCCGCACCCTCACCTCCCACGGCATCGGCCCCGATGACATCGTGCAAAACGCCTACGGCATGGGCCTGTTCACCGGCGGCCTGGGCTTTTTGTTGGGTGCTGACACCATCGGCTGCACCGTGGTCCCCTCCGGCTCGGGCATGACCGAGCGCCAGATCACCTTGATGGAAGACTTCGGCTGCACCGTCTTGTTCGCCACCCCCTCCTATACCCTGACCATCGCCGAGAAGGCCCAGGACATGGGCGTGGACATGCGCGAGCTGCCCGTGCGGGTGGGCTCCTTCGGGGCCGAGCCCTGGACCGTGGAGATGCGCACCGAGATCGAGGAGCGCATGGGCATCAAGGCCCACGAGGCCTACGGGCTCACCGAGCTGATGGGCCCGGGCGTGGCCTTTGACTGCCCGGCCCAGGATGGCTATCTGCACATCAACGAGGACCACGTCATGGCCGAGATCATCGACCCGGTCACCGAGGAGGTGCTGCCCCTGGGTGAGAAGGGCGAGCTGGTCTTCACCGCCATCCAGCGCCGGGCCATGCCCATGATCCGCTACCGCACCCGGGACATCACCGAACTCAAGCGCGAAACCTGCTCCTGCGGCCGCACCCTGCTCAAGATGAAAAAGGTGCTGGGCCGCTCCGACGACATGCTGATCATCTCCGGGGTCAACGTCTTCCCCAGCCAGGTGGAGTCCATCCTGCTGGAGGTGCCCGAGGTGGAGCCCCAATACGTGCTGATCATCCGCAAGAAGGGCTATCTGGACGCGCTCAGCGTGGACGTGGAGGCCAAGCCCGAGGTGTATGAGTTGGGCGAGGAAAAGCTCAAGGAGGTGGAGGGCGCCATCGAGAGCCGCATCCGCGGCGTGATCGGCATCGGGGTCAAGGTGCGCTGTGTGCCGCCCAAGAGCATCGAGCGCTCTGAGGGCAAGGCCAAGCGCGTGTTCGACGCCCGCAACATGTAAGACCCGGAGCGCAGAAGACAGCAGGCGCTCCGCCCGAAAGGGCGGGGCGCTTTTTTGTGGGGGGGTGGGGTGGAAATGAGAAAAGAGGTTTGGAAGGGGAATGGCCTGGTCGTCTTTATAAAATCCAGGAATGTCAGTCATTGCGAGGCGTGCCGGCGATGGCGCTGGATCCACAAAGAACCACTGCCCCGGCGCGCCGTGGCAACCTTCGATTTACCTCCCCGCTTGCCGTAAAAGACAGGAAGGCCCACTGCCGTTCCGTTGGTACGGACTGGACACGCCATGCCCGCCCCCCATCAACCCCGAATTTTCTTCGGCCGCGGGGGAGACGAAGGAAAGGGAGGATTGCCGCGTCGCGGCGGGGAAATAGCCTGCCATTACCAACCTCTTCAGCCGCCGCTCCTCGCAATGACACCTTATTTATTTAGGCTCTAGGTCGGGTTGGAGCGAAGCCCCGTAGCCAAAATATGGAATTGTTGGGTTTCGGGGCTAAAGCCCCTCTACCCAACCTTGTATTATCAAGTGGAGCATAAGCAAGCCGTGAGTGCTTGTATCCGGACCGGCGAGTTCGTC
>JANQFN010000504.1 GCA_028277825.1 Desulfarculaceae bacterium | reverse complement strand
TTGTACCCAAGCCCGGCACAGCCAGCCATGCGCTGGCAAGGCGTCCGGCAAGCGACAGGCGAAGGCGTAGCCAAAGCTACGTCGAGCTTGGAGCGCAGCTGGCAACACCGCCAGCGCTTGGCTGGCGCAGCCGGACGACCGGCCTTCGTGAAATATCCGGGCTAGTTACGGAGCGCTTTGATGGGCGCGGGCAGACGGCCGCCCCGGGCGATGAACTTTTCCCCGGAGAAGCGGCCCACCGCCATGACCGGCGCCCGGCCCAGCAGGCCGCCGAATTCCAGGGAGTCGCCGGCCCTCAACCCCGGCGCGGGGATCACCCGCACCCCGGTGGTCTTGTCGCTGGCCACACCAATGGAAAGCTCGTCAGCGATGATGGCGGCCAGGGTGGCGGCAGAAGTGTCGCCGGGTACGGCGAACATGTCCAGGCCCACCGAGCACACCGCGGTCATGGCCTCCAGCTTCTCCAGGCTCAAGGCGCCCAGTTCCACTGCCTGGATCATGGCCTCGTCCTCGCTCACCGGGATGAAGGTGCCCGAAAGACCCCCCACCCGGCCCGAGGCCATGGCCCCGCCCTTTTTGACCGCGTCGATCAACAGGGCCAGGGCGGCGGTGGTGCCCGGCGCACCCACCCGCTCCAGGCCCATGCCCTCCAGGATGCGGCCCACGCTGTCGCCCATGGCGGTGGTGGGGGCCAGGCTGATGTCCACCACCCCGAACTCCACCCCCAGGCGGCGGGCCAACTCACGGCCCACCAGTTCGCCGGCGCGGGTGATCTTGAACACGGTGCGCCGGATCACCTCGCTGAGCATGGTCAAATCGCAATCAGGATGCTTGTCCACCACCGCGCGCACCACGCCCGGTCCGCTGATGCCCACGTTCAGGGCGGCGTCGGGCTCGCCGCCGCCGTGAAAGGCGCCGGCCATGAAGGGATTGTCCTCAGGCGCGTTGGCAAAAGCCACAAACTTGGCGCAGGCAATGCCCTTGTCCGCGGCCGCGGCCATCTCCTTGAGAATGTGTCCCAAACGGGCGGTGGCATCCAAGTTGAGGCCGGCCTGGGTGGAGGCCAAGTTCAAAAAGCCGCATAGCCGCTGGGTTTTCCCCAGGGCTCGGGGCAGGGATTCCATGAGCCGCTGGTCAGCCTGGGTGGCGCCCTTTTGCACCAGGGCCCCGAAGCCGCCGATGAAGTCCACCTCCGCCTCAGCGGCGGCCGTGTCCAGGGCCCGGGCCAGGGTCAGGGGAGCCTCGTCGCCGGCGCAGGGCTCCAGGAGCCAGGCCGCCGGAGTGATGGACAGGCGCTTGTTGATGATGGGCACGCCCAACTGGTCGCTCAAGCCTTGGGCCTCGCCCACCAGCCGGGCGCCCAGGTCAATGAGACGGGCCTGACTGTCGCCGGCCAGGCGGGCGGCGTCGCGGTCCATCAGGTCCTTGAGGTTCACCCCCAGGGTCACCGCCCGGATGTCGAAGTTTTCGAACAGGATCATGCCCGCGGTTTCGAAAACCTCTTCCAGCCCGAATTCCACTATTATCTCCTACCCAGAGTCATACCCTGTCGCCAAGGCGTACCCGAGGATACCAGCGCAGCCGCTAACACAGTATTGCGCCGTCTGGCGAAGCCGGGGCTTAGATGCGGTGCATGGCCTTGACCACCGCCTCGCTCTGCAACATCACGCTGAGGCCCATTTCGGCGCCCAGGGCCTCCAGGGCCTGACGCAGACCGGCGGTGTCCAGCTCACTATCGGTGACATCGGCCAGCATGGTCATCACAAAGGTGCCGTCCATCACCTTCTGCTGCACGTCCTCGATGTTGGCGTTGTTCTCATACAGCAGGCCCGAGACCCGGGCGATGATGCCTTTTTTGTCCTTGCCCATCACCACCACGAAGACGCGTTCTTTATCGCCGACACCCGTTTCAGTCATTTATATGCTCCTGACCAAATGGACAGTGCTTTAACAGGCCACATTCTCCACATAGGGGTTTGCGCGACTTGCACACCTGGCGGCCATGTAGGATCACCTGGTGGCTGAACAGGGTCCAGCGTTTCTGAGGGATAATCTCCATCAACTCGAACTCGGCCTTGACCGCATCGGTCTGGGCGGTGAACTCCAGCCGCCGGCAGACCCGGCCCACGTGGGTGTCCACCGTGATGCCCGGCACGCCAAAGGCGTTGCCCAAGACCACGTTGGCGGTCTTGCGCCCCACCCCGGGCAGCTTGACCAACTCCGCCATCTCGCCGGGCACCTTGCCGCCGTGTTCGGCCACGATGGCCCCGGCCGCGCCCTTGATGGCCTTGGCCTTGTTGCGGAAAAAACCGGTGGGCCGGACCGCCTGCTCCAGCTCGGTGATGTCCGCGGCGGCAAAGGCCTTGACGGTTTTGTAGCGCTTGAACAGATCCGGCGTCACCTGGTTCACCCGCTCGTCGGTGCACTGGGCGCTCAGGATGGTGGCTACCAGGAGCTGCCAGGGGTCTTTGTAGTGCAGGGCGCAAGTGGCCTTGGGGTAAAGCCGGTCCAGGGCGGCCAGCACCGCCCTCACCCGCTTGGGCTCGGGCGGTTTTACTTTGGGGCTGGGCTTGGAAGCCTTGCCAGCCAAGACTACTCTTCCTCGATGGTGGCCTTTTCGATGAACACCGGCTCGACTGGCACGTCCTGGTGCATGCCTTTGTTGCCGGTGGGCACGCCCTTGATCTTGGCCACCACCTCTTGGCCGGAGATCACTCGGCCGAACACGGCGTAGCCCCAGCCCTGGGGGTTTTTGCCGGAGTGGTTCAAGAAGTCGTTGTCCGCCACGTTGATGAAGAACTGGGCGGTGGCGCTGTGGGGGTCCATGGTGCGGGCCATGGCCACGGTGTATTTGTCGTTCTTCAGGCCGTTGTCCGCCTCGTTCTGGATGGGGTCGGAGGTGGGCTTGGTGGTCATGTCCTCGGTGAGGCCCCCGCCCTGGATCATGAAGCCGTCGATAACCCGGTGGAAGATGGTTCCGTCGTAAAAGCCCTCTTTGACGTACTTCAGGAAGTTGGCGGTGGACTTGGGCGCCTTTTCAGCGTCCAGTTGCAATACAATATCGCCCATGCTGGTCTTGAGTTTAACCACGGGATGACTCCTGTTGCCGGCGGCATCGGCCCCGGCGCTAAAGGTGAAACAAATAACCAAACTCAGGGCCGCGGCCCAGAGCGCGTTTTTTATCAAGTTGCCTTTTAACAGGGATTTCACTACTCGCCTCTCTTATCATGCTAAGCGTGATCTGAAGTGCCGCTGTCTTAAATAATCACCACCTGTTTGATCAGGCGCACCACTTCCTCGGGATCGTCCATCACCCTAAAGTAATCCATGTCTTCGGGGCTGATCTTGCCGCCGCCCAGGTGCTTGTCCTTGATCCATTCTACCAGCCCGCTCCAGTAGTCGCTGCCCATGAGGATCACCGGGAAGGGCCGGATGCGCTTGGTCTGAATCAGGGTGAGCGCCTCGGCCAACTCGTCCAGGGTGCCGAAGCCGCCGGGCATCACGATGTAGGCCACCGAGTACTTGACGAAGATCACCTTGCGCACGAAAAAGTAGCGGAAGTTCAGGCGCACGTTGGCATAGGGGTTGGGCCGCTGCTCAAAAGGCAGCTCGATGTTCAGCCCCACCGAGTGCCCCCCGTTCTCGGTGGCGCCCTTGTTGCCGGCCTCCATCACCCCGCCGCCGCCGCCGGTGATCACCGAAAAGCCGGCCTGGGCCAGGCGGCCGCCCATGTCCTCGGCCAGTTGGTATTCCTCCGTGGCTGGCGCCACCCGGGCCGAGCCGAAGATGCTCACCCCCTTGGGCACCCCGCTCATGGTGTCGATGGCATCCACGAATTCGCTGATGATGCGGAACATGCGCCATGATTCCTGGGCGGACAGAGCATCGATTACATATTGCCGTTCGACTTGTTCGGTCATTAATCATCCTCAAGAGGCAAGGGTGAACGCCGCCGGCGGGGAGTTTTTACCGCCGCCTGTTATACTGATATGATTTGATCTAGTATCGTCTCTTTTATACTGCCCAGTGTCAAGGAGCCGGCGCGGTTGGGCGCGGGCGGGGCAAGTTATTCTGCAAGGAGTTTGGCATGAGAATCACCTGTCTGGGCGCGGCGCGCACCGTCACCGGTTCTTCCTATCTGGTGGAAATGGCCGACGACCGCTGCTTTTTGGTGGACTGCGGCCTGTTTCAGGGCAGCGGGCAGATGGAGCGGCGCAACTGGCTCAACCAACCCTACCGGGTGAGCGACCTGGACGGCATCTTCATCACCCACGCCCACATCGATCACTCCGGCCTGGTGCCACGCCTGGTGCGTCAGGGCTTTGAGGGACCGGTGTATGCCAGCAAGCCCACCTGCGAACTTTTGAAGATTCTCTGGCTGGACTCGGCCCATATCCAAGAGATGGAGGCCTCCTGGCAGAGCAAAAAGAACAAGCGCCAGGGCAAAAACGGTATCGAACCCCTGTATGAGAAGGTGGATGCCGAGGCGGCGATAACCATGCTCAAGCCGGTGGAGATGGACGCAGCGCGCAAGCTGATCCCCGGCGTGGAGAGCACTTTCGTGGGTGCGGGCCACATCCTGGGCGCGGCCAGCCTGCATCTTACCCTGGAGACCGGCGGCGGCCAGCACGCGGTGGGCTTTTCCGGCGACCTGGGCCGGCCCAACCAGCTCATCGTGCCCGACCCGGAGCAGATGGGGCCGGTGAACACCCTGTTCATGGAGACCACCTATGGCAACCGGGCGCACAAGTCCCTGGAGGACAGCCAGAACGAGTTGATGGCGGTGGTGCACGCCGCCTACAAAGAAGGCGGCAAGGTGGTGAGCCCGGTGTTCGCCGTGGAGCGCAGCCAGGAGATCATCTACACCCTGGCCGCGGCCCAGCGCCGGGGCGAGCTGCCCGATGACATGCCGGTGTTTCTGGATTCGCCCCTGGCCATCAACGCCACGCGCATTTTCCGGGAACACCCCGAATTCTTCGACGCCGAGACCCGGGCCATTCTGGACGCGGGCCACACGCCCTTGGACATGCCCAATTTGAAATTCACCACCACCACCGAGGAGAGCCAAGGCATTAACAACGTCATGGGCCCGGCGGTGATCCTGGCCGGCAGCGGCATGGCCAACGCGGGACGCATCAAACA
Source organism: Desulfarculaceae bacterium (assembly GCA_028277825.1). Lineage (GTDB taxonomy): Bacteria > Desulfobacterota > Desulfarculia > Desulfarculales > Desulfarculaceae > Desulfoferula. Next base: position 5,426 of record JANQFN010000504.1, on the reverse strand, counting down.
CCATTTGAAGCACAATTTGTGGCGGCCCAACTGCCACGTAGTGATCGTGGGCTTCCAGGCCAAGGGCACCACCGGCCGCCGGCTGATCGAGGGTGCGGAAAAGGTGAAGATCTTCCGCGAGGACGTGGCGGTGCGCGCCACAGTTCATACCATCGGCGGCTTTTCGGCCCACGCCGACCAGAATGAGCTTTTGGCCTGGCTCACCCCCCTGGCCCAGCCTGGGGTCAAGGTGAACCTGATGCACGGCGAGGAGGCCTCTTCCCTGGCCTTTAAACGTGTGGCTTCCGAACGCTTTCCCAAGGTACGTTTCCACGTGCCCCGCTGGAACGAAACCCTGGAGCTCAAGCCCATGCCCAAGGTATACGCCCCGGTGGAACCGGAGGTGCTGGCCGGCGAGGTTCTGGCCATGAGCCAACGCCTGGCGGCCCTGGCCCGGCGTTTGGAAAACCCCCAGGCTGCCCTGGACCCGGCCCAGGCGGCGGCAATGCAGGAGGCCCTACGCGCCGCCGGCCAGGCGGCGGACGCGGGAGATGCTCTTTAGGTGAACAACCCGCATATTTCGTGAGGGTTGGGCGGTATCAACGAACAAAACAAGATAAAAAGAATCATCATGAAACACGCTCACTTAACAACTTGGCAGGGCTTGTGTGCGAGCCCGGCACAGCCAGCCGCCGATAAGCAAGGCCGCCGGCGAGCGACAGCCGAAGTTGTAGCCAGAGCTACATCGAGGCTGGAGCGAAACCGGCAACACTGCATAACGGTGGCTGGCGCAGCCGGACGCTCGGCCCTCATGAAATATGCGGGTTAAACGAGACCTATTGCTCAGCCAGGTGGAGCGCCCGGCGCGCTACCTGGGCGGCGAGGCGGGCAGCGTAATCAAGGACCCGGCACGGGTGCGCCTGAGCCTGGCCCTGGCCTTTCCCGAGGTCTATGAGATCGCCATGAGTCATTTGGGTCTCAAGGTGCTTTACGAGTCCCTGGCCGCGCGGCCCGAGGTGGCTGCCGAGCGGGTGTTCTGCCCCTGGGTGGACCTCATGGACCTCATGGACAAAGATGGCGAGGAGCCCTGGTCCCTGGAGAGCGGCCGCCCCCTGTCCGGCTTCGACGTGATCGGCTTTTCCCTGCAGTACGAGTTGACCTACACCAACCTGCTGCACATGCTGCGCCTGAGCAAGGTGCTCCTGTTGCGCGCTGAACGCGGGCCGGACGACCCCCTGGTCATCGCCGGCGGTCCCTGTATGGTCAACCCCGAGCCCCTGGCCGATTTTCTGGACCTGGCCGTGGTGGGCGAGGCGGAAGAGTTGATCCACCCTCTGATCGACCTGCTGCTCGTGGCCAAAGAGCAGGGCTGGCCGCGCGACAAGCTGTACAAAGAGGCCGGCGGCCTGGAGGGAGTTTACGCCCCTGCCCTGTTCCAGCCGCGCTACGAGCGTGGCCGCCTGGCCGAGATCAAGGCCCGAGACCCGGAGCATCCAGCGGTGCGGCGCCGGGTGGTGGCGGACATGTCCACCCAAAGGCCTCCGCTCAACCCGGTAATGCCCTCGGTGCGGCCGGTGCACGACCGTCTGGGCCTGGAAGTGGCCCGGGGCTGCACCCGGGGCTGCCGCTTCTGCCAGGCGGGCTACATCTACCGCCCGGTGCGCGAGCGCCCGGCCCAGCAGGTCCTGGACGCCGCCTTGACCGGGTTGGACAACAGCGGCCTGGAAGAGGTGGCCCTGCTGTCCCTGTCCACCAGCGATTACTCCTGCGTGGAATCTCTGACCGCAGCCCTGATGGACCTGCTGGCCCCCCGCCGGGTGAGCCTCAGCCTGCCTTCTTTGCGCATGGATTCTTTAAGCGAAGAGTTGATCAATCAGATCAAGCGGGTGCGTAAAACCGGCTTCACCCTGGCGCCCGAGGCGGGCAGCCAACGCCTGCGCACCTTGATCAACAAAAACCTGGACCAAGAACAGATCCTGAACACGGCCCGGGCGGTGTTCAGCCTGAGCTGGAACCTGATCAAGCTCTACTTTATGTTGGGCCTGCCCACGGAAACCGACCAGGACATCGAGGCCATCGGCCGGCTCTGCTCCCAGGTGGCCGCCGAAGCCCGTGCCGTGGGCCGGGGCCGGGGCAAACGGCCGGTGGTCAACGCCTCCCTGGGTCTGTTCGTGCCCAAGCCCCACACCCCCTTCCAGTGGCAGGCGCAGATGGATATGGAGGAGGCCTGGCGCCGGGTGAGCCTGGCCAAAAAGGCCCTGAACGGCGGAGGCATCAAGGTCAAGTGGCATCACCCGGCCTCCAGCGTCATCGAGGGAGTGCTTTCCCGCGGCGACCGCCGTTTGGGCCCAGTGCTGCTCAGGGCCATGGAACTGGGCTGCCGCTTTGACGGCTGGAGCGAGCATCTGGATTATGAGGCCTGGCTGCAGGCCCTGGAGGAGGCTGGCTTGAGCCCGGCGGATTATTTGCGCACCCGGGAGCCTGACGAGGTGCTGCCCTGGGACCACATCGACGTGGGGGTGGAAAAAAAGTTCCTGCTGGATGAACTTGCCCGCGCCCTGGCCGGTGAGGCCACCGGGGACTGCCGTGACGGGCGCTGCGGCGATTGCGGGGTCTGCGATCATAAGGTCATCAAGCCCCGGGTGTTCGGTGATGCCCGGATCGAGGTCCCGCCCGAGCCCCAGCCTGGCCAAGGGCGCGAAAAGTATCGCCTGCGCCTGGAAAAGACCGGCCCGGCCCGCTATCTGGGTCACTTGGAGACCATGAAGCAACTGGAACGTGCCCTCAGAAGGGCCGGGGTGGAGCTGGCCTACAGCCAGGGCTTTCACCCCCACGCCCTGGTCAAGACCGCCTCGGCCCTGCCCCTAGGCGTGGAGAGCCTGGTGGAAGTCTTGGAGGTGACGACCTCTAGGCCCTATCTGCCGGCGGAACTGGAACAGATGCTCAACCCGGCGCTTCCCGCTGGCATGGCCGTGGCTGAGGCCCGTTTGGCCAAGCCGGGCGAGAAGCTCCTGGAGCCCGAGGAGGTGACCTACCGGGTGCGGCCGGCAGCGCCTTTGGACCCAAAACTGTTTGAGGCCTTCCATGCCGCCCAATCCTGGACTATGCTAAGGGTTACCCCCAAGGGGGAACGGGAGATGGATTTGAAGGCCGCGGTGCGTTGCCTGGAAATGGACGGCGATGAATTGCTCTTGAGCGTGGGCCGGGCCGGAGGCCGGCCCAAACCGGCTGAGGTCTTGCAAAGCATCTTCAGTTTGGACCCGGCCTCGGCCCAGGCCAGCCGGGCGCTGAGAATCGAAGCCAAATACTAGGGGGAATCAGGCTTGTCCGCCACTCTGCTCATAAACTCACGCTCCTATGAAACCCGCGTGGCCCTTTTGGAAAACGGCCAGTGCGTGGAGGTGTACGTGGAGCGGGCCAAGCAGATGTCCCAGGCGGGCAACGTGTACTTGGGCCGGGTGGCCCGGGTGCTGCCCGGCATGCAGGCCGCCTTTGTGGACGTGGGCCTGCCCAAGGCGGCCTTTTTGTACGTCAGCGACGTATACGACACGCCCGAGGACTACCAGTGGGACCCCGAGGCCGAGGAAATGAGCGAGACCCGGGAGGCGCACAACGGCCGTATCGAGTTGATGCTCAGGGAGGGCCAGGAGATCATGGTGCAGGTGGCCAAGGAGCCCATGGGCAACAAGGGCGCCCGCATCACAAGCCACGTCACCCTGCCCGGCCGCAACCTGGTCCTGATGCCCACCATCGACCACGTGGGGGTCAGCCGCCGCATCGAGAACCCGGAAGAACGCCAGCGCCTGAGAAACGTGATCGAGCGCATCCGGCCCCAGGGGGTGGGCTTCATCGCCCGCACGGTGAGCGAGGGGCAAAAGGCCGACAAGCTGGCCGCGGAGATGGAGTTTTTGAACTCCCTGTGGGAGACCATCCAGGGCCGCCGCCAGAAATCCGGGGTGCCCGCCCTGTTGCACCAGGACCTTTCGGTGAGCTTGCGCGCGGTGCGCGATTTGTTCACCCGCGAGGTGGACCATTTGGTGATCGACAGTGAGGACGAGTACGAATCGGTGATCGATTTCGTGGCCACCTTTATGCCCCGCCTGCTGCCCAGCGTGGAACTCTACGACCGCAGCGAGCCCATCTTCGACGCCTACGGGGTGGAGCCGGACCTGGCCCGGGCCCTGGAGCGCAAGGTGTGGCTCAAAAGCGGCGGCTACGTGGTGATCGAAAAGACCGAGGCGCTCACCTCCGTCGACGTCAACACCGGGCGCTACGTTGGATCCTACAACCTGGAGGAAACCATCCTCAAGACCAACCTGGAGGCGGTCAAGGAGATCGCCTGCCAGATTAGGCTCAGGGACATCGGCGGCCTGATCGTCATCGACTTTATCGACATGGAGCGCGAGGAAAACCGCGAACGGGTGGTGGCCGCGCTCAAGGAGGCCCTGGAGCAGGACCGCTCCAAGACCAACGTGCTGCCCATGAGCCCCCTGGGGCTGGTGGAGATGACCCGCAAGCGGGTGCGCGGCTCTCTGGTGGAGACCCTGAGCGAGCCCTGCGACTACTGCGAGGGCCTGGGCTTGTTGCACGACCCCACCACGGTCTGCTACGACATCTTCCGCACCGTGGAGCGGGAGCTGAAAAACTCGGTGGCCGAGGCGGTGAACCTGATGGTGCACCCCACCGTGGCCGAGGTGCTCCTGCAGGAAGAGCGTTTCGCCCTGGAGGAGCTGGAGGAGAGCCTGGGCCTGACCATCCACGTGGTGCCCAACCAAAGCCTGCATAGGGAGCACTTCGAACTGCGACCCACCCCGCCGGGCCCCTGACCCGGATCATCGCATTTCTTGCCAAGCCCGCCCGCTTGCCATATGATTTAGCTGCTTTGTGACTACCCTGGCGGCTGAAGCCCTTGCCTGAATTTCGCCTTTTGGATACCGGCCTTTTAAGCGCGGCCGAGAACATGGCCCTGGACGAGGTTTTGACCCGCCGGGTGGGACGGGGCCTGTCCGCGCCCACCCTGCGTTATTTACGTTTCTCGCCCGACGCCGCCCTGGTGGGCTATCACCAGGAGGTGGAGCGAGAGATCCGCGCCAGTTACTGCCGCCAGGAGGGCATCGAGATCAACCGGCGCCTCACCGGCGGCGGCTCCATCCTCTTCCAAAGCTCCGCCCTGGGTTGGGAGCTGATCGCCCCCTTGGGACAGGCGCCCTTCCACGGCGGCTTCGAGGCCTCTTTGCTGCGCATCTGTGAGGCCGCGGCCCGGGGCGTCTCCCGTCTGGGGATAGAGGCCCGCTTCCGGCCGCGCAATGACATCGAGGTGCACGGCCGCAAGATATCAGGCACCGGCGGGGTGCTCCTGGAGGGCGGCGCCCTGTTCCAGGGGACCCTGCTCATCAAAAACCAGATCGAGCGCTTTTTAAAGGCCCTCAAGGTGCCGGTGGAAAAGC
>JANQFN010000498.1 GCA_028277825.1 Desulfarculaceae bacterium | reverse complement strand
TGAAACAGGCCCTGGCGGTGCTGAAGCTGACCGGACCGGGACAGCCGGAAATGAGCCGGCAGATCTCGCCGCCTCCCTTTGAGCAGACCCTTTTGATCGAGGACCCCCACTTCAGACTCATGGAATGCCGCCTGCTGGGCGATCACCCCTTTCCTGCCCAAAGGAGGCCGTCGGTGCTGTTCGTACTCCAGGGCGGCGGCGCGCTGTGCTTTGACGGCGGTGAGCACCAAACCTGTCATCTTGAGGCCGGTCAGAGCTGGCTCTTGCCCGCCGGCCTGGCTCCGGCCCGTTTGCAGGCGGCCGCAGGTGGCATAATGTATCTAAAGTCAATCGCGGCCGGGGCCTGATCCCCGGACGTGCATAATCACAACGAGAGGATCAAGGCCAAATGCAGCGCAACATATTCCGCGAATACGATATCCGTGGCCTGGTGGACACCGAGATCAGTGAGCAGGACGTGGTCACCTTGGGCAAGGCCATGGGCACCTACATGGCCGCCCAGGGCGTGGAGCGCATCACCCTGGGCCGCGACTGCCGCCTGAGCGCCGACCGCTACCGCGACCTGTTGAGCGAGGGCCTGCTGTCCACCGGCCGGCAGGTGATCGACGTAGGCGTGGTGACCACGCCGGTGTTGTATTTTTCGGTTTTTCATTTCGAAGCTGACGGCGGGATCATGATCACCGCCTCGCACAACCCGGGCGACTACAACGGCTTCAAGGTGATGATCGGCAAGGCCACCATCTTCGGGGCCGAGATCGCCAAGCTCTATGACATCGCCATGACCGGTGAGTTCACCCAAGGTTCGGGCAGCCGCGAGGAGGCGGACATCATCACGCCCTACAGCGACTACGTGGTGGACAACATCAACATTGCCCGGCCCATCCGGATCGCGGTGGACGGCGGCAACGGCACCGGCGGGCCCATCGCCCTGCCCATCATGCAGCGCCTGGGCATCGAGGTCACCCCGCTGTATTGCGAGATGGACGGCACCTTCCCCAACCACGAGCCCGACCCCACGGTGATGGAAAACCTCACCGACCTGGTGGCCACGGTCAAGGACAAGGGCCTGGAGGCGGGCGTGGCCTTTGACGGTGACTGCGACCGGGTGGGCGTGGTGGATGAAAACGGCGTACCCATTTACGGAGACATGCTCTTGGCCATTTTCGCGCGCAGCATATTAAAGGAGCACCCAGGCTCTTTGTTCATCGGCGAGGTCAAGTGCTCCAAGAACCTCTACGACGACATCGAAAAGCACGGGGGCCAGGCCCTGATGTGGCGCACCGGCCACAGCCTGATCAAGCAGAAGATGGCCGAGACCGGCGCCCTGTTGGCCGGCGAGATGAGCGGGCACATGTTTTTCAAGCACCGCTGGTTCGGCTTTGACGACGGCATCTACGCCGCCCTGAGATTCTGCGAGTTGTTGGCGGCCACGGATGAGCCCCTTTCCACCTGGCTGGACGACGTGCCGCCGGTGGTCTCCACGCCGGAGATCAGGGTGGAGTGCCCAGATGACATCAAGTTCAAGGTGGTGGAGGCGGTGCAAAAGGACCTGGCTACCGACTACGAGGTGATCACCGTGGACGGCGCCCGGGTCAATTTCCCCGACGGCTGGGGCCTGGCCCGGGCCTCCAACACCCAGCCTGCCCTGGTGCTCCGCTTCGAGGCCCAGAGCGAAAAACGCCTACAAGAAATAAGGGATTTGGTGGAAGCCTCCATCGAAAAGGCCAAAAACAGCATCTAATCCAGGCCTATCCTGAAAGCGAAAACGGCTCACCTCAACAGAGGTGGGCCGTCCATTTTGTGGATTTTTTTTTGTTAACGCAATATCTAGCGGTCATACTCCAAACTGACCTGGTTGCCAAAGGCCTGGTCCAGTTCCCGCTCCAAGGTCAGCATCTGGTCAGGGCCCTCACACTCCACCACCAACTGCCGGTCATCAAGGAGTTTGATGCGCCCGTGGCGGGCCAAAATCTCACTGCACAGCTCCACGTCCACGGTGACCCACCCCCTCATTCTAGCCAGTAATTCCGAACCTTTAAGTGGTCTCTCTATGACCAGGTCCACCTGCCGGTTCTTGGCGTCCCAGCCAATCAAGCTGGGCCTTTGCAATACCGGACTCACCGGATCGTGCATGGCTGCGCAGGTCAACCAGACGCGGGCGCGGAGCATGAAGTCACCTCCCCAAACGATGAAAAAAGTCCCCTGGCCAGCAACTATACGGGGGTGGGCCATGGCAGTCAACCCCTGGGAAAAACTAACATTAATACTTGATAAATAGGGCCTTTTCCGTGTATAAAAACTTGAGTGATCCTTCAGCAGCCGGACTATGAAAATGGTCTGGCGGGTGGATATGAATGCCTAAAAGACCTGTTGCCTGTAGGTCATTGGTTGCAGGGGCCGTGCTGTTGGCGGCCTTTTTGTGGTTTGCGCCACAGCCGGGCCTGGCCCAAACCAAGAAGACAGCCAATAAAAGCAAGACCCCAGTGGCCAAATCCACCCCCCGCGCGGTCAAATACGATTCGCAGCGGCCCGGTACCCACCAGCGGGGTCCGGTGTACATCATCGGCCCGGGCGACAAGCTGGAAATCGTGGTCTGGCGCGAGCAGGAACTGACCCGGCGCGGGGTGTTGGTGCGCCCCGACGGCCGCATATCCATGCCCCTGACCGACGACATCCTGGCCGCCGGCTTGACGCCCATGCAGCTCAAATACCGTATCACCAAGGTGCTCAGCCACTATATCGAGGCGCCCCAGGTCTATGTCATCCTTGACAAACCGGTGCATTTTTCCTTCAGCGTCCTGGGCAACGTGGTGCGGCCGGGCACTCTAATGATGTCAGAGCCCACCGATGTGCTGCAGGCCCTGGCCATGGTGGGCGGTTTCAACGAATGGGCCGACAAGGACGACGTGGTTATCATGCGGGGCATCGGCCCCAACCGCAAAATCATGCCTTTTGACTATGAAGAGGTGATAGAGGGAGAAAAGCCCGAGCAAAACATAATCCTCAAGCCGGGCGACATTATCATCGTACCCTGAAGCGGGCCGGTATTTTTGCTGTTTACCTGAAGGCCTGAACAAATGCCGCACCCTCGCATCAAGCGCCATCCCAACCAACGATTGGGGGCGGTGTTGGCAAAATTGGCGGTGTTGGCAGTCTTGCTCTCCACCCTGCAAATAGCCGATTTGATCGGCGCTCTGCCGGCCGGGGCCGGTGTGATCACGCCTTATCTCAAGACCGAGGCCGGCTACACCGATAACGTGCGCTTCCGCAACCCGCCTACGGTTGACTCGCCGTTTTTCCGCATAACTCCGGGCTTCCGCTGGCAGATGGGCCAATCGCCCCACGAATTCGATGGCTTTGCGGAGGTCTCCTACATTCAGTATTTCAACGAGCCGGAGCTAAGCAATTTCGACGGCGGCAGTTTCGCGGTCAATTACATCTACAGCCATTCGCCCCGCTGGCAGTTCTACGCCCGCACCCGGGGCTCAGCCACCTACAATCCGGCCGAGATCACCGACACCGGCGAGTTGATCACCATCCAGCCCGGCGAAGGGCGCATTGACCGCATCAGCCTGCAACTGGGCGCCATCCACCGCTACGGCAACTTCGACCGCATCGAGGGCGGCTACATCGGCTCCCACACCACCTACACCGATCCCACCCAGGAAAACTCCTGGTTCCAGGAAGCCTATTTGATCTGGGCCACCCGCTTCTCCCAGGTCTACGAGCTCAGTGTCAACTCCCGCTTCAGTGAAACCCGCTACGAACGCACCCCCAACGTTGACCGGGCCCGCATCCGGGTGGACGTGGCCCGCTTCATGGGGCCCAACAAACGGGCCTTTGTGGGCGTGGGCTTTCGCACCACCCGATACGACAACCCCACCGAGGAGGCGCGCACGGCGGCTGATTACGACATCTACACCTTAGGCGCCGGCTACTCCCACCGGGTGTCGCCTCGCTTTGACTGGGAGATCAGCGCGGGCTACTCCTTCGTGGAGGGTGACACCGACTTCAACAACGCGGCTGACCAGGGGTTCCCGGTATTCGACCTGAGGGCCACCTACAAGGGCCCCACCTGGGACCTGACCGGCTATGCCCGGGCCGACCTGAGCGAGTTTGACACTTTGGGCGAAAACAGCGGGCTGACCTCCAACCAGAGCGTGGGCCTGAGTTACAACAACCGCTTCACCCAGCGCTGGACCCTGTGGGCCAACGCCGAGTACACCCTGAACAACTACCAGCAAGACCCCGCGGCGATCAGCAGCACCCAAAGGGGCAAGGTGCACAACTACCGGGCCCAGGCCGGCATTTCATATCAATTCACCAAGCGCACCCGCTTGAGCCTGGAATATCATCATCTTACCCGCGACGCCGAGGAAACAGATGATGATCGCTCAGAAAACCGTATAATGTTAAGATTGTACACGGAGTATCCGTTTAGGTGGTGAGGCCATGGAAGCGACCGGCATAGACATAAAAGCGTATTTATTCCTGCTGCAAAGACGCTGGATCATCGTGGTGCCGGTGTTCCTGTTTGTCCTGGCCATGGGCGTGGCCTATTGTCTCTTCTGGCCGCCGATTTATGAGGCCTCCTGCCTGGTGGTGGTGCAGCCTCAAAAGGTACCCGGCGAGATCATCAAGCCCACGGTGACTACCAAGATCGAGGAGCGCCTGCAGATAATCACCCAGCAGGTCTTGAGCCGCACCCGGCTCACCGAGATCATCGAGCGTTTCGACCTCTACCCGAAAGCGAGGGGCAAAACCACGCCTGACGACCTTGCCGAACGAATGCGCAAGGACATCACCATCAAGATCAGCCGCAAGAACTACTTCACCATCTCCTTCCTCTACACCGACCCCCAAACCGTGGCCGCGGTGACCAACGCCCTGGCCGCCTTTTACGTGGATAGCAACCTGCGCCTCAGGGAACAGGACGCTGTGGGCACCGCCCGCTTTCTGGAGCGGGAGCTCAAGCGCATGCGCGGCCAGCTGAGCGACTGGGAAAACAAGATCGCCCAGTTCAAGGCCCAACACCTGCAGGAGCTTCCCGAGAGCCGGGCCCACAACATCAAGATCATGGACCAGCTGCGCCAGGAGCGCATGTTCATGGACTCCAAGCGGCGCAGCCTACGCTACCGGGTGCAGGGCTATGAGCGCGACATGCGCCAGATTTCCCAGTTCATCGAGCAGATGAACTTAAGGCGCAAGGAGTTGGCCCGCCGGGGAGGCAGCGCCGGCGGCGGTGGCGCGGCCGAGGGGGAGACCGACCCCGAGGCCATCAAGTCCAAGATCGAAAAACTGCGGGTCTTCTACACCGACGACCATCCCGACATCCAGCGTGAGCTGAGGCACCTGCGCAAGGCCGAGGCTCTGGATCGCATCAAGAAGGAAAAGGCGCGGGCCGCGGCCGAGGCGGCCAAGGCCAAGGGCATCTCCGAAGATCACGCCGAGGCCATGGCGGTGGACAAGGAACTCGAAAAACAAAAGATGTCCATCGAGTCCATCCAAAAGCGTATCGCCCAGCTAAACCAGCAGATCGACATCAACGAAAGGGAGATGGCCGACCGCACCCGGCAGCTGCAGGAAGTGCAAAAGCGCATCGAGAACGCACCGATCGTGGGTGAAAAGCTGACCGAGTTGACCCGCGGTTACGACGAATTGAACACCGCCCACCAGCAACTGCACCAAAAATGGCTGGAAGCGCGCATGTCGGCCAACATGGAGCGCACCCAGCGCGGCGAGCAGTTCGAGGTGGTGGACCCGGCCCAGGTGCCGGACTCGCCGTTTAGGCCCAAGATCCAGCGGGCCATTCCTATGAGCATCGGCGTGGCCCTGGCCCTGGCGGTGGGCATCGTCTTCGGCCTGAACTACATCGATGTCTCCTTCACCTCGGTGGCCCAGTTGGAGAGGCTGTCCTCCCTGCCGGTGCTGGTGGTGGTGCCGCCTTTGACCACCTTCGCCGAAAAGGCCAAGGCCCGGACCCGAAACTTGATATTGGGCTTGATATTCGGCCTGGCCTTTTTCTTCCTGATGGGCTTGGTGGGGATATTGATCACCGGCCGCGGCACGGCGCTCAAGAGGATGATTATGGGATTGGTAACTTAATCTCATGTACAACGATTTTTTCAATTTCAAGGAAAAACCCTTTGCCTTGGAGCCCAGTGCGCGCTTTATCGTGCTGGGCCAAGACCACCGCGAGGCCCTGGCCACCCTGGTTTATGCCATCGACGAGCAAGAGGGTTGGGCCCTTCTTTTGGGCCAGCCCGGGGTGGGTAAGACCACCTTGATCATCGCCCTGCTCAGAGAGTTGGGCGAAAGGGTGATACCGGCGGTGGTCACCAACCCCCGGGTCAGCCCCCTGGACTTCATGAACATGATGGCCCTGGAGCTGGGCCTGCCCGGCCCCTACCAGACCAAGGGCCAGTTTCTGGTGGCGCTCACCGACCTGATCAAGCGCAGCCGCCGCGAGGGCAAGGTGGTCCTGGTGGTGGTGGACGAGGCCCACAGCCTGCTGCCCGAGATGATCGAGGAACTACGGCTGTTGGGCAACCTGGACGACTCCTCGCCCCGGGTGCTGAACATCTTCCTGGTGGGACAGCAAGAGATGCTCCGGGTGCTTAAGACCAACGAGGCGGTCTCCCTGCTGCAACGCCTCAGGCGCTATCACCTGCTCAAGCCCTTAAGTCAGGAAGAAACCGCCAATTACGTGCGCCACCGCCTCACCGTGGCCGGCGGCGACCCGGACATCTTCGACGACCAGGCTCTGGAAGCGGTGTACCGCCTCTCCCGCGGCATTCCCCGCCTGATCAACTCGGTTTGCGACGACGCCCTGTTGATGGCCTTCACCCGGGAGCAGACCAAGGTGGACATGGCCACCGTGGTGGCCGGCGCCAAAGACGACCCCACTCTGCGCTGGACCTTCGGCGAACCGGATCTGATGGACATGAGCCCGGCGCCCATGGCAGAGCCGCCGGGCCAGCCCGTGCTGGACCCGGGCGCAGCCACCTGGGCGGCTCCCGCGCCCGCCCCCGAGCCTGCTCCCGCTCCGGCCCCGGCGCCGGCTCCCGCCGCTCCCCAGGCTCAAGCGGCGCCACAAGCCCCCGCCCCGGTCCCGCCGCCTGCTCCGGTCCCGGCGCCCGCCCCGGCGGCTCCCGCTCAGGCGCCAGCCACCCCGGCGCCAGCG
>JANQFN010000465.1 GCA_028277825.1 Desulfarculaceae bacterium | reverse complement strand
GGCTGGCGGGGTGGCTGGCGGGGCGGGCGAATCCACCTGGAAGACCTCGCCGCACACGCTGCAGCGCACCCAGGCGCCCTCGGCGGGCAGTTGGGACTCGTCCAGGTTAAAGTCAGTGTCACAAGTTTGGCAATGGACGATCATGCTCAGACCCCCCGGCTGTTATCAGCCGGTGTTCAGTTCATATATGCCGGGCAGGCAGCGGTAGCCCTCGTCAAAATCCAGCCCGTAGCCCACCAGGAAGCCATCCGGCACTTTGAAGCCCACGTAGTCCAACTCCAGGTCGATCTGGCGGCGTTCGGCCTTGTCCACCAGCACGCAGAGCTTGACCACGGCGGGTTCTTGTTCCTCGAGCCGCTCCTTGAGCCAGGCCAAGGTAAGGCCGGTGTCCACGATGTCTTCCACCACCACCACCGCCCGGCCGGACAGGTCCATTTCCGGCGCCTTGGTCATCTTCACCTTGCCGGAGGTGGTGTCGGAATGGCCGTAGGAGGCCAAACGCACAAAGTCCACCTGGGCCGGCACGCTCAACTGCCGGGCCAAGTCGCTCAAAAAGATGAAACACCCCTTGAGCACGCCCAACAGCACCGGCTCCTGGCCGGCAAGGTCCTGGGACAGCTCCTGGGCCAGCTCCCTGACCCGGGACTGGATCGCCTCCGGACTGATTATGACCTTCCTAGGTTGTGCTTCCGCCAAATCGGCCCCTTGGCAACCACTTACGGGCTGGTCGTACAACCACCCGGTATTAAAGCTCATTCTTTAACAAAAATAAAACAGGGGACTTCATCATGTCAAACGGAATGTGATTTGGCCACAGCCCTCAAGCCCTTATTCTGCCATAAAAAAGGAGGGACGCCTACTAAGGCGCCCCGTCTTGGTGACATCAAAAGGCCAGGTTAGCCCACGGCCTTGGCCTTGGGCTTGAAGATGTTCTTCAGGCCGATGAAGCCCATCTTGCGGCGTAGGATGCCCAACTGGTCCTGCAGAGGGATCTCCCGGGGGCAGACGTCCTCGCAGGCCAACAGTCCCATGCAGCCGAACACGCCCTGGTCGGTGCCCACTACATCAAAGTAATCGTTCTCGCTGCGCTCGTCACGGGGGTCCAGCATGAAGCGGGCGATGCGGTTTAAGGCAAAGGCGCCGATGAAGTCATCGCGCATGTTGGCCGTGCCGCAGGCGGCCACGCAGCAGCCGCATTCGATGCAGCGCTCCAGCTCGAAGATGGCGTTGGCCAGGTCGTTCTCCATGCGCTCTTCAATGGCGTTGGGGTCGAATTCCTTGTCCGTGTGGATCCAGGACTCGATCTTGGTGTTGGTGGTGCGGAACCAGGAGCCGGTGTCCACCGACAAGTCGCCCACCAGTTCGAACACCGGCAGGGGCATCAGAGTGATCTCCTCGGGCAGTTCCTCGGTCAGGGTCTTACAGGCCAGGCCGGGCCGGCCGTTGATCACCATGCCGCAGGAGCCGCAGATGGCCATGCGGCAGGCGAAGTCGAACTGCAGGGAGGGATCCTGCTCCTCGCGGATCTTGTTCAAGGCGATGAACAAGGTCAAAGACGGGGTCTCCTCCAAGAGAAAGGTGTCGGTGTGGGGCACCGAATCCGGGTCCTGGGGGTTGTAGCGGAATATATTGAATTTAAGCTGCCTGCTCATGATTAGTCCTCTTTCGCCGCGTCCATGGGGATGATTTCCACCTTGCCGTAGCCGCGGTCACCGGGTGGGAGCGGCATCTGTTGGCTGGCCTCTTCGTACTCGAGCACCGGCAGGTCGGCCTCCAGGTCGGGCCAGTAGGCCAGGGTGCGGTTGAGCCAGTCGCGGTCGTTGCGCGCGGTGAAGTCGTCGCGGGCGTGACAGCCGCGGCTCTCGGTGCGCATCAGCGCGCCGTAGGCCACGCAGATGGCCAGGCGCACCATGCCCTGCATCTTGATGGCCAGGGCCAACTCGGGGTTGGCGCCCACGCCATTAGAGGCCAGGCCGATCTTCTTGGCCCGGGCGTAGATCTCCTGGAGTTCGTCCACCGCCTTTTGCAGGTCATCGCCGTTACGGAAGATGCCCACCCTCTCCATCATCACCTCTTGCATGGCGTTTTTGATGGCAAAGACGTTTTCATTGCCGTCGGCGCCTTGGATCAGGCGTTGGATGCGCTCGGCATCCTGGGCCACCGCCTTAGCCACCACCTGGGTATCGAAGTTGGCCTCAGCCCCCTTGAGGTATTCAGCCACCTTCTGGCCGATGTGGCGGCCGCCTACGATGGTCTCAGCCAAGGAATTGCCGCCCAGGCGGTTGAAGCCGTGCATGTCCCAGCAGGCGGACTCGCCGGCGGAGAACAGCCCCTTGAGGCCGTAGGCGGCGCCGTCGGCGTTGGTGCGCATCCCGCCCATGGAGTAGTGCTGGCAGGGCCGCACCGGGATCAGTTCGTAGATGGGGTTGACCCCCAGGAAGTGACGGCACAGATCGTACACTTCCCGCAGCTTGGTGGTGATGTGCTTCTCGCCCAAATGGCGGATGTCCAGCCAGAGGTGGTCGCCGTAGGGCGAGGGCACGCCCTTGCCCTGTTCGATGTGATACATCATCCAGCGGCTCACCACGTCGCGGGAGGCCAGTTCGGCCTTCTCCGGCTCATAGACGTGCATGAAGCGCTCTTCGTTCACGTCCAGCAGGGTGCCGCCGTCGCCGCGGCAGCCCTCGGTGACCAGGATATTGGTGGGCACCACGCCGGTGGGGTGGAACTGCACCGCCTCGGGGTTGCCAAAGGGCACGATGCCGGTGTCCAGGGCGCAGATGTGGCCGCCGCCGTCGTTGATCACCGTGTTGGTGGTCTCGGAATACAGCCGGCCGTAACCGCCGGTGGCGATCAGGGTGGCTTTGGCCAAGTAAACCCTCAGGCCTCCGGTCTTCAAGTCGCGCGCCACGCAGCCGATACAATTGGTGCCGTCGTGGATCAGGCTGATGGCCTCCACCCGGTCGTGCACCGCCACGCCCAGTTCGGTCACCTTGTTGTCCAGGGTGTAGAGCAGGGTGTGGCCGGTGCCGTCGGCGGTGTAGCAGGTGCGCCACTTGGCGGTGCCGCCAAAGGCGCGGGCGGTGATCAGGCCGTGGTTCTCCTGGGGTTCGATGGCCTCGAACTGCTTGCCACCTTTGAAGTAGGTGGCCGGTCCGCCCACCACCCGGTTCCAGGGGATGCCCCAGTGGGCCGCCTCGCGCACGGCCACCGGAGCGGTGTCGGCGAAGATGCGGGCCACTTCCTGGTCGCAGCCCCAGTCCGAGCCCTTGACGGTGTCTTCGAAATGGACGTCGGGGCTGTCGCCCTGGCCCATGGCGCAGTTGCCCAAGGCGGCCTGCATGCCGCCCTCGGCGGCGCAGGAGTGGGAGCGGCGCGGCGGCACCAGGCTCAACAAAATGGTCTCAAAGCCGTTGGCCGCGGCCTCCACCGCCACCCGTTCGCCGGCCAGGCCGGCCCCGATACAGAGCAGATCAGTATAGAAGGTATCGTATTTCACGGTGGGGCCTCCTTATGATATGGCCAGCGTGGCGAAGCGGATGATGGTGATCAGGCCGATAAGGATGAAGACGCCGGTCCAGATGTTCTCGAAGCGGTGGAAGCCCTTGCGGCCGCTTCTTTTCACGATGCCCCACTTGACCATGATGCGGTAGAAGCCGATGCCCACGTGCAGCTCCACGCAGGGAAGCAAGATCAGATAAAACACCAGCCAGAAGCCGCCCTGGATGCGGGCCGCGCTCTTGGCTGCGGTGATGGGCAGATCGGTCAGGACGGTCCAGATGTGGATGGAGCCCATGACCAAGATGACCATGGCGGTGATGGCCTGGATCACCCAGAGCCAGGTGTCGGTATGTCTGAGCATCTTGGCGTGACGCCAGATGGCGCCCTGTTCGGCGCTGGTGTAGGGGATCTTACGGGCGGCCAGGATGAAGTGGGCCAGCAAGGTGAGCCCGATCAGGGGCCCGCCCACCTGGGCCATGTAGGTGGCCTCGAAGAAGTGGGCGATGGTGTTCATGACGTTGGGTGATATGTTCACGCTGGCCACCAGGATCATGTGGCACCACATGAATATGATCAGTCCGGCGCCGGTCAGCATCTGGAGCCAGTCCAGATAGGCCGCGGTCCGGCTGGGCTGCTTTACGAATATAGCGGTGTCGATACCACTCATAATGACTCCATAGACTGTATGAGGCCCGCGGCGCTTTTTGAGCGGCCCGGGCCGGTTATGGTTTATGCGCGTCCGTAGGCCTCGGCGCCCTTTATATAGAGGTCCTCGCCGTGGACGTCATTGACTACAAACAAGGGCATGTCCTTGACCACCAGTCGGCGCACCGCCTCGGGCCCCAGCTCGGGGAAGGCGATCACCTCGGCCTCATCGATGGCGCCGGCCATCAGGGCGCCGGCGCCGCCGATGGCGGCCAGATACACCGCCTGGTTCTCCACCATGGCCGCCTTGACCTCGGGGCCGCGCTTGCCCTTGCCGATCATGGCCTTGAGCCCCAGGGCGAGCAGGGTGGGGGCGTAGGTGTCCATGCGGTAGCTGGTGGTGGGTCCGGCCGCGCCGATAACCCGGCCGGGCGGGGCCGGGGAGGGCCCCACGTAGAAAATGGCCGCGCCCTCGATGGGGAAGGGCGGCTCCTGGCCCTTTTCCAGGGCTTCCACGATGCGCTTGTGGGCCGCGTCGCGGGCGGTGTAGATGGTGCCCGACAGAAGAACCTCATCGCCGGCGTGCAGTTGACTTACAGCCTCGCTGGTCAAGGGGGTGCTCAGGCGGATGGGAGCGCTCATAGCACCGCCTCCTTGTGCCGCGCGGCATGACACTGGATGTTCACCGCCACCGGCAGGCTGGCGATGTGGCAGGGTTTTAGGTCCGCAAACACCCTCAGGGCGGTGTTGCGGCCGCCCAGGCCAGCCGGGCCGATGCCCAGGTCGTTGATTTCCTGGAGCAGCTCGGCCTCCAACTCGGCGGCCTCGGGGTCCGGATTCTGCCAGTCCAGATGATTTAAGAGCGCCCGTTTGGCGTTAACCGCCGCCTGGTCAAAGGTGCCGCCCACGGCCACAGAGACGATGACCGGCGGGCAGGGATTGGCCCCGGCCGCCTGGACGGTCTCCACCACGGTCTTTTTGACGCCGTCGCGGCCCAGGGCCGGGGTCAGGAGCTTGACCTGGGACATGTTCTCGCTGCCCCCGCCCTTGGGTACCACCCAGATGTGCACCTTGTCGCCCGGCACCAGGCGCACATACACCACGGCCGGGGTGTTGTCGCCGGTGTTGGCCCGGGTGAAGGGGTGGCAGACGCTCTTTCTCAAAAAAGCCTTTTCATAGCCCTGGCGCACGCCCTCATTGATGGCCTCTTCCAGGTCGCCGCCAACCAGGTGCACGTCCTGGCCCAGGTCCACAAAGACCACGGCCAGGCCGCAGTCCTGGCAGATGGGCAAACGGGTCTGTTGGGCGATGTCCGCGTTTTCCAGGAGGCGGGCCAACACCCCCCGGCCCACGCCGGACTCTTCGCTCTCCACGGCCTGGTAAAAGGCCTGGTGCACGTCAGCGGGCAACTCTATATTAGCCTCGCCGCACAGGCGGACCACGGTGTCGGTCACCGCTGACACCGGTACCTCTCTCAGGTTGCTCAAATCCTTACTCCCACAGTAGGAAACCGGGATGGGCCCGGTCTGGATCAACATGAATAAACATTAGTATCCGCGTGAATTGGCCGTGTCAAGCCCGGGGAGGCGATTCTGAACAAAATTCAGCAAAACTGACAGAGGATTCAGTTTAAGGCCATAAATTGTCGACAATACTACAGTTAGGTGGATTGTACGGCCCGCAGATGAAGCCTGATTTGCCGCCACCCGCCAAAGCCTGGGCCTGGGGTGTGCCCACGGGGCGAGGCGGTGTTAGGGGCTGCGCGTCAGAAAGAAAAGAGAGGAGTTGGGTAGGGGTAAATGGGTTTGGTTTCGGGATCGCCGGCTGGGTACGGGTGTCGCCATAGCTAACAGGGATCAACCACTAGTCAGGATGCCGGGCGGCTCGACCATATCACGGGACGGCTCCGTTGACAGAGTGCCGGCAAAAGGGAAAAGCCAGGGAAGGGTGAAGGATGGAACATGGCCAAGACCGGGCCTAAGGCGGCTGCAGTCGAGGGGTGCGGTCACGGGTCAAGCAAAACCAGCCCGGGCTTCACCACGTCGCCCACGGTCTTTCCCTCTGGGCCGGTGTGCCTAGAAAAACCAGCGCTAACCAGAACCCAGGGGACGCCACCAAGCCACCTTTGTTTTTGCCCAAATCTTTTTTGCGGGCTACCAGTTTAGGCGTGGTCGTAGACCGGCGAGGGACGCTTCGGGAGAGATGGGACTGTGTGACAGTGGGATCTGAAAAAGAACAAGAGTTGGTTAGGAAAAAGAATCAATGCTTGAGCCGCTACAGGGTAGGGGACAGTCCCTGCCAGCGGTCCCGCTCCGTTCAATTAAAGCTGCGGCAGTTCAGCATAGCCACGGGACGCTTGCAAGCACAGGTTACCGCCAGGCGGGGAATGGTTTGGGCAACAACTACTAGCCCTGTCTGTACGAAAAGGCGGCGGGCAAATGAGATGCGGCCCGGATTAATTGGCACTTGGACTGTGCTTGGTGTAGCTCTCTTGATTTATGTAGGGCCGTAACCGATCCTTCTGGCACGGCCTAACCTAAAACAGGTCCAATGCAATCTTTCCTTTTTACCCAACTCTTTTCTTTTGAGCGGCGCCCGCTGGCCAACTCAGGCGCGGTCGTAGAGCCGGCGCAGGGTTGTGGGCGGGATGCCCATGTAGAAGGCGATCATCAACAAATAGTTCAGGCCGGTGGTGTATAGGGCGCCCCGGGCCTGCCAGCGCCGCGCCGAGGTTATGGCCGGCGCCGGGGAGGTGACCACCCGGCCCAGGCCCTTGAGCCGCTTGACCAGGGCCACGTCCTCCATGATGGGCACCTGAGGATATCCACCGGCTTGCTCGAAGACCTGGCGCCGCATGAACAGGGCCTGGTCGCCGTAAGGCATCTGGCCCAGGCGGCAGCGCAGGCCCACGCCCAGCTCGATGAAGCGCATCTTGGCCGGCCGCCAGTCCACGCGGAACCCAAAGGCTCCAGCCGCCACTCCGGGTTGGTGGAGGATTCGGCGCGCCTCGTGCTGCCAGCCCGGGGGCAGCAGGGTGTCGGCGTGCAGGAACAAGAGTATCTGGCCGCTGGCTTGGGCCGCGCCCAAGTTCATCTGTTGGGCCCGGCCCCGGGGTGAGTTGACTACCTTGGCCCCGTAGCGGCGGGCGATGTCCCGGGTTTGGTCGCTGCTGCCGCCGTCGGCCAGGATCAGTTCCGCTCTTGGCGCGCTGCCGGCCGCGGCCAGGGTGGGGGCCAGGCAGCCCGCCTCGTTCAAGGCCGGAATGATCACGCTGATGGAGAGGGGCGCCTCGCCCCGGTTTGACTGGTCGTCTTTGGTGGACATGTTTGCTATGGCCCGGACCTCAGGCCTGGATGGAGCCGCCTCAGGTGAAGCCGCTGCCCGCGGTGCAGGTGTAGCAATGCTCGGAGATGGGGATGGTGGCGCCTTGAGGCGGCGGTCCCGGCATCTGGCTGACGTGGGTCAACTGCCCGCCCAGAGGGATGCCGGCGGCAAGGTTGAAGTCACAGTCATAGAGGTGGCCGTCCCAGGACACGCTGACCAGGCTGCGGCACATCAGGTTGTCCACGGTGCAAGGGTTGAAGCCCTCGGCCAGCTTTTCCAAATAGCCCTGGTAGTTGCCCGAGCGCATGAGCCACTGCCGGAAGCGGCCCAAGGGCACGTTGGCCAGAGTGAACAGGTTGTTAAAGCTGATGTCCCAGCGGCGTCCCAACTCCTCGCGGAAGCGGGTCTGGGCTGCATCCTGCTGCGGCGGCAGAAAGGCGCCGGCCGGGTTGGCCACCAGGTCCAGTTCCAGGCCGCTGTTGGGCCGGCCCCAGCCCAGGCTATTCAACCGCTGCAGCCCGGCCACCGAATCCCCGAACACCCCCTTGCCGCGCTGGGCCTCCAGTTGGCTGGGGCTCAGGGAGGGGAAGGAGACCACCAGGGCCACCTGGTGCTGTTTGAGCAGCTCAAGCAGTTCGTCGTATTGGCCGCCGGTTAAGAGCGTCAGGTTGCTGCGCAGCATGATGCGGGGCAGTTTGCCGCCCACCAGACTGATCAACTCAGGCAAATGGGGGTTTAACTCCGGCGCGCCGCCGGTGATGTCCAGGGTGGTAAAGCCGCCACGCAAAGCATACTCAGCCACCTGGCGCACGGTGGAGCCGGTCATCATTTCGCTGCGGTGGGGCCCGGCGTCCAGATGGCAGTGCTTGCAGACTTGGTTGCAGACCAGGCCCAGGTTCACCTGCAGGGTATCGGTCTTGCCCCGCTGCAAATGAATTTGGTTTTGGCTCAGGGCCTGGGCGAATGAAACCAAGTTTGTTTCTCCCTGTGGAGGCCGCTCTTTTTACATGGAGAGCTTATCAGCCTGATTGCGCATTTGCATGCCGTGCACCAGGGTGGCGCCGCCCCTGATGTAGGAGGCCACGTGCAGGGCCTCGGTCATTTCAGCCAGGTCCGAACCCTGCTCCAAGCAGGCCTTGGTGTAAGCGTCCATGCAGTAGGGGCACTGCACCGCATGAGCCACGGCCAGGGCGATCAAGGACTTTTCCCGCTTGCTCAGGGCGCCCTCGGCCATGACCGCCTC
Source organism: Desulfarculaceae bacterium (assembly GCA_028277825.1). Taxonomy (GTDB): domain Bacteria; phylum Desulfobacterota; class Desulfarculia; order Desulfarculales; family Desulfarculaceae; genus Desulfoferula. The sequence continues at coordinate 961 of JANQFN010000465.1, read as the reverse complement.
GGCCCAGTCAAAGAACTTCTTGGCCAGCTCCGGGGCCTCCTTGCCTATCTCCGGGAAGCGGGGCAGGTCCTTGGCGTCGTAGTAATGTTCCAACTTTGTCTCCTGACCCGGCGCGGGCCGCGCAAGCGGCCAAACCGCCCGGGTATATAAAAATTGTAGGCCCTAGTCGGCTTTACCGCAAGTGGCGGCCAGTCCCGGGCATGTTAAAAAACCGCGGGCCCTATTTGACGTCCACATCCTCCAAAAGGATCGGCTGAATGGTGTTGTGCAGGCCCACCTGGAAGCCGAACAGCACCGGGTGCTCGCCCTTGAGGTATTCCAGATAGGACAGCCACAGGCCGCCGAGCAGGATCAGGGCCTTGCCCGCGTCCTGGGCCAAATGGTTTAGCACTCCGTCGGACATATCCACCACTTGTCCCCGGAAATGGGTCTCCTCGATGAGATGAAACATGGAGAGTAGGCAACGGTAGAGGCTCTCGAACTCCAGCATCAGGGGATTGCGGGTCATGGCGATGATTTCCTGCTCCCGTTCGGCCAGCATGGCCAAAAGCCGGGCCAATTGCTCGCGGTCAGGATTCATCTGCAGGCGCAGGTTGGCCACCTGCATGCGCGCCCGCCTAAAGTGCCTGGCCTTCCAATCCTTGTCCACCAGCATCATTTCTTCCAGCTCGCCCGGCTTTTTGACCAGCAAGAGCATCTGCAGCATGATGTCCATGCCCATCTGCCTAAAAAAAATGCCTAGGAACATGTTGAGGCGCTTGCGCCGGGCCTTCTTTTCGCGGTGCACGATCAATTCGTCCAGAATCAGGCTGATGACCAGGGCGTGTATGGGCAGGAATGCGAAATGGAGGTAAAAATAATTGGAGATATAGGCCAGGTCGCCGGTGTAGATCCAGTACTCTGCGAACAGAATGGCCGAGATGGCCACCAGGCCCACGGCAATGGTTATCTTGTACAGGTA
>JANQFN010000455.1 GCA_028277825.1 Desulfarculaceae bacterium | reverse complement strand
GAGGCATGATGCCGGTCCAGAAACTGCTGTATCAGACGCCGGGACAGCGCGTGATAGGCGTGGGAGACGCTGACCGGCCCGAACAGGTAGCGGTAACGGGGCTGTTTGGCGATGAAGCGGCCAATGCCCTTCCACAAAAGCATCAACCCGGAAAAAGACCGCTGATATTGGGGATGCACAAAGGAGCGGCCCAACTCCAGGGCCGGGTGCAGGTTTTGGAAGAAGGGGGAGCGATAGTCGAACAGGGTGGAGGTGTAGAGCCCCTCCACGCCTTTTTTAGAGATAATGCGGTCAGCCTGCCCCAGCCGGTAACCGCCGGCCAACTCTTGGCGCTCATGGTTCCACAGGCAGAGCTGGCCGTAATAGGCGTCGAAGCGGTCCAGGTCGCGTTCCCGACCGGTGCCCTCTCCCACCTGCCGGAAACACACCTCCCGCACCCTGCCTATCTCGTCCATCAGGCGAGGAATCTGCTCCTGATAGGCGTAGAACACCGTGAAATCACCGTTGACCACCAGCTTTTGCTTGGGAGGCAGGCAATTTATTTCCGCGGCCAGCACGCTGGTGCGCCGCGGCGGCTTGAGCAGGTCCCCCTCCCGCGCCGGCGGGTTTTGCTTAGCCTTGCGCTCTTTCAGGCCCAGGCGGAGCAGCAAGGTCCTCTTGCGCAGATATTGGGCGGTATGCTTGGCGCTGTCCCGGGCGGCCAGCCGTTGATAGCTGATGGGATTGCCGATGCGCAGCCTGATCCGGTGGCCGCGTTTGTTGGTCAATTGCCGGGGCAGCATGGCGGTGCGCAGCCGGGGGTGCAGCATGCCGGCCAACTGAAAAACCAGGCTGTTGGCGCCGCTGAAGTACATGGGCACCGCCCTGACCCGGGCCCGCCGGGCGATGCCGGCCACCACCGAGTCCCAAGGGGGCTCCTTTACCCGCCAGCGGCCCCAGGACATGTGGGCCACCTCGCCGGCGGGGAACACCGCTAAAAGCCCCCCCTGCTCCAGCCAGCTGATGGCGTCACGCAAGGGCCTCAGGTTGTTGCCGATGGAATGGTCATTCTCAAAGGGATCGACGAAGACGAACAGGTCGCGCAACTCGGGAATGCGCGCCAGCATGTAGTTGGCCATGATCTTCACGTCCGGGCGGCGGCCCAACAACAGGCGGGCCAGCACGATGCCTTCCAGGGCGCCGTAGGGGTGGTTGGCCACCACCAAGGCCGGGCCCTCGGCGGGCAGACGCTCCAGTTCATTGGGCTGGCAGTCATAGCCCACCTGCAACTGTTTTAGCGCTCGTTCCAGAAACTCCATTTGCTCTCCGCCGGTCTGGCTGTTTAAGTAGATCTCGTCCAGCCGCGACAGGCCCAGCAGACGAGCAGCCGCCGAATCCAGCAAAGCGGCCAAAGAGCCAGGCAGCGGGGGCGACAGTTGCAGGCTAGGCCTGAAAATGGATCTCTGTGCGCTTGGCGTCATGGGCATCTCCTTTGACCTTGGTTCTTCCCTGGCCGGCTCCCGGGCCGGGCCGCCGGGATATAACCGGCCCACATTTACGCCCTTTTTTAGAGATGCCATGTGGCGATTTCGTGTTGCCCGTGTGGCGCTTTTACGACAAATTTTTCAGTAAGGCGGGGGGCTTGTTGGGTGAGAAATCCTGACGGCCGTAAAGAATAGGCCCGCACAAAACTAAAAGGTTATTATTTTATTCAGAGACTATTGACTTATTTGCTTTTGCCCGGGTCAGGGCGCCGGCCTTTAGTTCAGGCATAAAAACAAAACATACCCAAATAGCCGGTGGGACTTACAAACAACCGCTCTGCGCGCCTGAAACCTTGCTCTCGGGCCACACCCTGCCACACTCGGGCCTCCTCGGGATAGCCATGGCCCCGGGCTCGGTCTTCCTGTCCTGGGTACGGCGGTATGCCTGATAAGCCCTTTGGCGATTGTTGTGGGATTATACTGGAGCCCGCTTCGTGTTATCATCGCGGCGTGGTTTTCCTCCTATTGGAGCCGGCCATGGATCAAAACAAGTTTCGCCTGGCGGTGATAGGCGCCGGGGCCATCGGCGGGGTGATTGCCAGCCGTCTGGCCTCAGCCAACTCTGATTTACAGATCGCCTGCAAGCACGCTGACACCGCCAGCATTGTCCGCGAAACGGGCGTGCGCGTTTTTGGCCTGGGCGGCGAGAGCCGCACCCGGCTCAATGCCGTGGCCAGCATCGATGACCTGCAAGGTCCCTTGGACATCGTGTTTCTGGCCACCAAAGCCATGGACGCGGTGGCTGCAGCCCGGGAGCTGCTGCCCCTGTTGACAGCGGAGTCGGCGGTGGTGTCTTTGCAAAACGGCATCAGCGAGGACGACCTGGCTTCGGTTTTGGGACCGGAGCGGGTGGTGGGCTGCGTGGTGGGCTGGGGCGCCACCATGCACGCCCCGGCCGAGCTGGAGATCACCTCGCCCGGCGAGTTCGTGATCGGCGAGTGGGGCCTGGCCAATGGAGCACGCGCCGAGTTGCTGCGCGGCATGTTGTCCACGGTGGTGCCCGCCCGGGTGTCGGACAACATCAGGGGTGAGCTCTATTCCAAGCTTATCGTCAACTCCTGCATCAACTCCCTGGGCGCACTCACCGGTCAGAGGCTGGGCGAACTTTTGGCCAGCAAAAAGGCCCGCGACCTGTTCACCGGGGTGATGCGCGAGGCCATGGCCGTGGCCGCGGCCCTGGAGATCCAGGTGGAGCCGGGCGGCGGCGGCAAGCTGGACTATTACAAGTTTTTGGATGACAGCGGCTTTCTCTCTGATTTACGCCGTCACTTGTTAGTGCGCCTGGTGGGGCTCAAGTACCGGCGCATCAAGTCCTCTTCTTTGCAGAGCCTGCAGCGGGGCCGGCCCAGCGAGATCGGCTATCTCAACGGCTACATCTGCCGCCAGGGGGCCGAGAGCGAGATGCCCACTCCTCTGAACCAGGCCATCGTGGACCTGGTGGCCGAGATAGAGGCGGGCCGACGCCCCATAACCCCGGACAACCTGGGCGATCCTGCCCTGGCCGGGGTATAATCCCCAATACAGACCTCACCTCAACGCGAGTCTTTTGCCATGGTCACAGACAAGTACGTGCACGGCTACACCCCGCGGGAGGCCGAGCGGCTCAGCGACCAGGCCGCCACCCTGGCCCAACTTCTGCACCACGACACCAGCTACCCGCCCGGTACCACAGTACTGGAGCCGGGCTGCGGCACCGGCGCTCAGACTGTGCTCCTGGCCCAGAGCAGCCCCGGCGCCCGCATCACCTCCCTAGACGTATCGCCCGATTCCCTGGCCCAGGCCGAGGCCCGGGTGCGTGACCAGGGCTCCCAAAATGTGGAGTTTCAACAAGGCGACTTGTTCCATCTGCCCTTTGCCGACGGCTCCTTTGACCACGTGTTCGTCTGCTTTGTGTTGGAGCATCTCCAAAGACCCCAGGAGGCCTTGCAACACCTGAAGCGGGTGCTCAGGCCCGGGGGCAGCATCACCGTGATCGAGGGCGACCACGGCTCCTGCTACTGGCACCCAGAGACGCCCGAGTCGCTGCAGGCCTGGCAATGCCTCATCGACTGCCAGGCCCAACTGGGCGGCGACTCCCTAATCGGACGCCGGGTTTATCCCCTGCTCACCGAGGCCGGCTTCAAGAAGGTGTCGGTCTCGCCGCGCCTGGTCTACTGCGACGCCAGCCGTCCCCATATGGTGGAGGGCTTTGTGCGGCGCACCATCATCCCCATGGTGGAGGGGGTGCGCGAGACGGCCCTGGAAAAGGGCATGATGGATGAGGCCGGCTGGGAGCGAGGCATCGCCGACCTGCACCAGAGCGCCGAGGCCGGGGGCTGCTTTATCTACACCTTCTTTAAAGGCGTGGGCCTAAAATAGATTTAGAGGTCCCGCTCGTTGTATAATGCTGAAATTCTAAGCACCAAACGCGGCGACACCCTTTTGGGGCAGCCGCCAGCGGGCCGGACCACCTGCCATCCCTGCCGCGCCACACCCCTGTGCTGCAGGCCAGGCGCTCCGGCCAGGAGCCGTGCATGCCACCAGAAGACCGCCTGTCGCAAAGTTTGATCACCAAGCTGCTGGCCTGGGGCCGCCTGATGGTCTCCCCGGAGCGGGCCCAACAGGTCATCGGCGAGATATCTTTTGGCTCCACCCCCGGCCTGGGCTACTACGCCCTGATCTCGGCCGCCTCCCTGATCGCCAGCCTGGGCCTGGTGGCCAACAGCGCGGCGGTGGTGATCGGCGCCATGCTGGTCTCGCCCCTGATGACCCCCATCTTCGGCATGGCTTTAGGCATGGTGCGCGGCGACACTCCCCTGTTAACCCGGGCCTTTCGGGCCGAGTTCGGCGGGGTGTTTTTGGCGGTGGCCTTTGGCGCGGTCTTCGGGGCCCTGCCCGTGGTGCCGGAGGTGACCAGCGAGATGCTCTCGCGCACCGCCCCCACCCTGCTGGACCTTTTGGTGGCGGTGTTCGCCGGCCTGGCCGGCACCCTGGCGGTATTGGACGAGCGCATCAGCCCGGTCCTGCCCGGGGTGGCCATCTCCACCGCCATCGTGCCGCCCCTGTCCACCTGCGGCCTCTGCCTGGCCATGGGCGCCTTTTCCGGCGCCTACGGCGCCTTCTTGCTGTTCGTGGCCAACTTTTTGGCCATTATGCTGGTCTCTTCCCTGGCCTTTCTTCTCACCGGTCTGGCCGGGGAGCGGGGCAAGCTGCCCGCCAAGCAACTGGTCCGGCGCCTCTTATACACCGGCCTGGGCTTTGTCCTGGTGACGGTGGTGCTCACCTACTCCCTGATGACCATGCTGGAAAAGCGCAACCGCGACAAGGTCATCGAGCAGGTATTTGCCCAGGCCATGGCCAAGGCGCCGGTCACCGCCCTGGTGCGCACCCTGCACAAGGAAGCCGATGGCACCCTGTATGTCCTGGCCACGGTGCGCACCCCCAAGGTGGCCAAACCCAACACGGTGCGTAAGCTGCAAAAACAAATCAGCCAAAAGCTGGATATCCCGGTTCACCTGGTGGTGCGCAACGCCATTTCCAAGGACATATCCGCCACCGGCACCACCAGCGAGGTCGTTGCTCCCTCTTTGGACGGCATTTTTATCAGCAGTGATACCTCCCCTTACATACGCCGCTTGCAGGTCTCCGAGCAGACGCTACGCGAGCTCTTTGCCAAACGTCCCGAGCTGCTGCTAATGGACGTGGATATGTTGGACTTGGCCGGCGAACCGGTTGTTCTGGCTTCGGTGCAGAGTCCCCGCATCCTGCTGGCTCACGAAATCAGCGAGTTTGAAGACGCCATTCGAAAGCGCCTCAAGGACCCCAAGGTAAGGCTCCTGGTGCAGGTGCAGGTACCCACCGACGTCACCTCCCGGGGCCGCATTTTGTTGGGTTCGGCTCACTTCGGCGAGCAGGACAAAGGGGCCCAGGAGGTCAAGGAATTGGTCCGGCGAGCCATCACAGCGGGGCGCAAATATTTTGTCACCAATATTGACTCTGCCTGGCAAAAAGACCATTGGCTGGTCAGGGCCGAGGTGTTCGGCGAAAAGGTCATCAGTCCCGCCCGCATCCGCATGGTGGAGGCGCAGGTGGCCGATCAGGTGGGCAAGCCGGTGAAGATCCAGGCCTGGTCGCGGGCCGAATTGATCGTGCAAGACGACCGCGCCATGCCCCTGGATCAGTTCACCCGGGAGCAGCAGAAGCTGCGCGCTGAAAAAGCTCCTAAAAAATAATCTGACGGGGCCGGCTTAGAGCGGTTCGAACTTTTTGGGGTCAGCCTTGCGCTTTCCACCGCTGTCGTCCTCGCTATTAGCCGGCGGCGGGGCGGCCTGGGCCTCTGCTGGCGACAGCGGTGAGGTGCTCTTCTCTCCGGCCGCGGGCTGCTCGGCCGGTTTGGTCTCAGCCGCCTGGGGCTGCACCGCCTTTTTGGTGAGCACCGCGGTGGGCAGCCAGCCGGTCAGGCTGGGGTCATGCACCCTGACCTTGGACCAGCCCAGATGGTTCCGGTCCAGTTCGGTGACCTTGTAGCCCACCAGGGCATAGCCCCGGGCGTCGGAGGTGCGGTCGGGCCGCGACCAGATGGTGGTCTTTTTTTTGACGAAAAACTCCTCCTGGGCCAGCTTGTAATATTGCCGTTCCAGTTCGGCGCCGGCGGTGGCGCAGCCAGCCATCAGGCCGGCCATCACGGCCAAAAGCAGCCAGCGCAAGGGACTCAGCCGTTTAAAGGCAGGGCTCATCATGTTCTGCTCCAAGAATGATTTATTCTAGCCGATGCAGCCGGGCAATTTCCAGGGAGTGTTTTACGTCTCGGCCACCGCCCCTAACTATTGGTGCCTAGAAGGTTTTTCGGCTTGAACCCCCATACGGGGGTTCATTCCCCGCGGCTTGCCGCGTTATAAAGCTGAATCTTCCTCTTGATACCCCGCTGCTTGCGGCGGGGTTGTTCATTCATTGACAGCCCGCTGCCCACGTGCCAATATTTGGGCCATAGGCGCGGGTGGCCCGAAATCAGGCCCAACAGGGAAGACGGTGCGAATCCGTCGCGGTCCCGCCGCTGTAACCGGCAACGAACGCCGCGAAGCCACTGACCCGATTCAAACGGGGTGGGAAGGCGCGGCCAGTAGGCTCGAGCCGGGAGCCAGAAGACCTGCCCGCTCCAGAGGTTCCGCCAAGCCGCGAGGTACGGCCAGGTTCCGGCCGCCGTGGGCGGTCAAACTTAGGGGTCAAGCAAGCTGGGTGCAGTCCCTGAGTCCCATGAGGGCTCGGGGTTTTTTATTTGCCCGGTTTTCTCCCCCGGAGAGAGCAGACATGTTTTCGCGTCTCAGTTTCCGAAAGCAAATGGTGGTGATCCTGACGGCCCTGGGGGCCCTGGCCGCGGTTTCAACCGCCGCCCTGGCCGAGATCAAATTCTCGGACAACTCCGGGCGTGCGGTGGTCTTGGCCAAGGCCCCCACGCGGGTGGTCTCCCTGGTGCCCTCGGCCAGCGAGGCCCTGTGGGCCCTGGGTCTGGGCCGGGTCCTTAAAGGAACCACCATCCACAGCATCCCGCCGGCGGACAACGACCCGCCCACCCTGGTGGGCGGCTTTTTCGCCCCCTCCCTGGAGGCGGTCAAAAAGCTCGACCCCCAGCTGGTCTTCGTGGGCGGTCCTCATGAGGCCATCCGCGGGGAACTAACGGACCTGGAGATCCCCACCGCCTATCTACAGGCCAGGAACCTGAATGACCTGTTTCGCAACCTGAAAATTTTGGGAAAGATTTTCGGCAAAACCCGGCGCGCCGAGGAGATATCCCGAGACATCAAGGAACAACTGGACCTGATCGCCCAAAAGACCGCGCTGTTGCCGCCGGACAAAAAACGCCGGGTCATGCGCATCATGAGCGTCAACCCTGCCGGCGACTACCTCACGGTGCCGGGGGACGATTCTTTTCAAAACGACCTGATCCGGGCGGCCGGCGGCCTGCCTCCCGAGCTGGGGGTCAAGGGCAAAACCGTAAAGCTGGACCTGGCCGGCTGGCAGAGGCTCAACCCCCAGGCGGTGTACGTCTGCGGGCCCAAGACCAAGACGCTGGAGTTCCTGTCCCGCCCCGGCTGGCGCCAGGCCGAGGCAGTCAAACAGCGCCGCGTGTTCTCCTTTCCCTGCCCCCTGACCTGCCAGGTGTCGGTGCACTCGGGCAAGTTCATCGAATGGCTCTCGGCCTGGGTCTACGGCGACTACTTCGCCCAAAAACCCTATATGGTAAAGCCCTGGTCGGTGATCCAGGCCGAGCCGGTCAAGCTGGATTTGAGCTACGTCAAAAAGGCCCAGGTGCTCACCGAGACCATCCAGGACTTCACTCACCGCACCCTGCTCATTGAATTCAAGCGGCCCCAAACCATCCTCAGCACCCTGCAGGGCCAGCGTTCCGGCGTGGCTGCTGTGGGCAATCACTATCTCCCGCCGCCCTCCTGGCGCCTGGGCAAACACGGCAGCCTGGATGCGCTCCGGGCCAGGGTCTTGGGGGTGTTGGGGCGGCAGGCCTCTGACACCAGCCTGTTGTTCACTGGTGCGGACATGAAAAACCTGGCTGTGCAGCGGGCCGCCGAAAAAGGCCTTGAGGTGTACGCCCTGGTTACCGCCGGCGCGCGGCACAACGCCTGGCGCGCCTCAGTGGACGAGGGCCAATACGTGGAGCCGGGCACCATCAACATGTTGATCCTGACCAACCGGGCCCTGACCCCCCGGGCCATGGCCCGGGCCATGGTCACCGCCACTGAGGCCAAGAGCGCCGCTTTGCAGGACCTGGACGTGCGCAGCTCCTACACACCCCTGAAATCACAAGCCACGGGCACCGGCACCGACAATATCCTGGTGGTGCGGGGGGAAGGCGCGCCCGCCCGGCTTGCCGGGGGGCACAGCAAGCTGGGCGAGCTGATCGCCCGGGCGGTGTATACCGGGGTGATGCAGGCTCTTCTCAAGCAGAACCGGCTCAGGCCCGGGCGCAGCGTGTTCCAGCGGCTCAAGGAACGCCGTGTGAGCCTCTACGCCCTGGCCGGACCCAAGGCGGCCAAAGGCAAGACCTGCCCCCTGGGCTCCTCGGTGTCAGTGGGGCGCCTGGAGGAATTGTTGTTGGAGCCCAAGTACGCCGCCCTGGTCGAGGCGGCCCTGGCACTGAGTGACGCAGCGCAGCGGAACCAGATACAGGACCTGAACACCTTCCAGGCTTGGTGTGATCAGGTGGCCCGGGACCTGGCCGGCAAGCGTCCCTTGGCGCCACCGGTGTCTCTGCAGAATGACAAGCTGCCCCGGCCTCTGGCCATGGCCTTGGAGGCTTTGCTCAGAGGCCTGGCCTCCCAGCCGGTATCCTTGATCCCGGTCTCAGGCCCGGATTGCTGAGCCAGGCATGTTGCGCAGCATTGCCGTAGTACTGGTTCTGGGCCTGCTCCTGGCCTGCCCCCTGCCCGCCACGGCGCGGGTGGTGACCGACGAGATAGGCCGCAGGATTGAGGTGCCGGACAACCCCCAGCGCATCATCGGGCTGACTCCGTCCTTGACCGAGGTGCTGTTCGCCCTGGGGCTTGAAGACAAAATCGTGGGCGCCACCACTTGGGCCGACTATCCGCCGGCAGCCAAAAAACTGCCCCGGGTGGGGGCCTATGTGAACCTTAATCTGGAAAAGATCGTGGCCCTGGCCCCGGACCTGGTAATCGCCAACAAGGAAGGCAATCCACCCTGGGCGGTGTACAAGCTGGCGGGCTTAAGCATCCCGGTGTACGTGACCGAGCCCTCGGACCCCATGACCCTGCCCACCAGCCTGGAAAAGCTGGCCGATGTCTGCGGCGCGCCTGAGGCAGGCAAAAAGCTGGCCGCCAAGATCCGGGCCGAGTTCGCGGAGGTGGCAAAGCGCCTTAAGGGCGTCAAGCCCCGGCGCACCCTGGCGGTGATCGGCAGCCGCCCGTTGGTGGCGGTGGGCAAAGACACCATGAACCACGCCATGGTGGAACTGGCCGGGGGCATCAACGTGGCCGCCGCCGCCAGCCAGCGCTGGCCCCGCCTGAATCTGGAATACGTGGTGGCGGTAAAGCCCGAGGTGATCGTGGTTTCCACCATGGACCGAGGTCAGGATTTGCAGCGCGAGCTCAAATACTGGCGCACCCTGCCCGGGGTGGGCGACCAGCCCGGAGTGCGCGTGGAGTGGATGTCCAGCGACCTGATGGACCGTCCCGGCCCCCGCATCGGTCAGGGGCTCAAGTGGCTGGCCCGGCTGATTCATCCCGAGCGCTTCCAGGACTCGGAGGCCAAAAAACCGTGAAAGCCACCCGCACTTCTCTGGGCCTGGTCTGTTTGGGCCTGGCCGCGCTGCTGCTGCTGTCCCTTCTCTTGGGCCTGTGGCTGGGCACGGTCAGCGTCAGCCCGGGCCAGTTCTGGGACTGGCTCTGGGGCCGCCTGTCCGGCGCGCCGGCTATAATCCTTTCCGACCTGCGCCTGCCCCGCCTGCTCCTGGCCGCCCTGGTGGGGGCCAGCCTCAGCGTATCCGGTGTGGTTTTTCAGGGCATTTTGCGCAATCCCCTGGCCGAGCCCTTCATCCTGGGGGTCAGCGGCGGCGCGGCCTGCGGCGCGGTCCTGGCCCTGTTGGCCGGGGTGGCCAGCCTTTGGGTGCAGTCCACCCTGGCCTTTGGCGGCGCCTTGGGCACCGTGTTTTTGGTTTTGACCATCGCCCGCCGCCGGGGCAGCATGGAGACCAGCACCCTGGTGTTGACCGGGGTGATGATCAACGCCTTTTTCACCGCCATGATCATGTTCGTCATCTCCACCACCACCGACCAGAAGCTGCACGCCATCCTCTTCTGGCTCTACGGCGACCTGGCCGCGGCCAACTTGCAGCAAGTCTACCTGCTTTTACCGGTGACCTTGATCGGCGGCGGGGTGATCTTTTTCTTCGCGCGGCACCTTAACTTGCTCAACGCCGGCGACCAGTCCGCCGCCGCCCTGGGCGTGGCGGTGGAGCGGGTCAAGCTCTTGCTGTTCGTGGGGGTCAGCCTCCTGGTGGGGGTCACCGTGAGCCTGTCGGGCCTGATCGGTTTCGTGGGCCTGATGGTGCCCCATCTGGTGCGCATGACCCTGGGGCATGACCACCGCCTCTTATTGCCTGCATCGGCCCTGTTCGGCGCCACTTTCCTGATGCTGTGCGACACCGCTGCCCGCACCGTGATCAGCCCCTCCTCGCTGCCGGTGGGCGTGGTCACCGCCGCCCTGGGCGCACCCTTCTTCGTGTTGCTCATGGCCAAAAGGGGGAGCCGCTGGTGGTAGCCAAGGAGCGAAACAGGCTGCTCAGCGGGCGGGACCTGAGCTTCGCCTACGGTGGGCGCGAGGTGCTGGCCGGCATCGACCTGGATCTGACCTCCGGCGAGATGCTGGGGGTGATCGGCCCCAACGGCAGCGGCAAGTCCACCCTCTTGGGCCTGCTGTGCGGCCTGTTGCCCCCGGACCAAGGACAGGTGGAGCTCATGGGCCGTCCCCTGGCCGCCTACCGCCGGGCCCAGGTGGCCCGCCGCCTGGGCCTGGTGCCCCAGTCCCCGCAACTGGCCCCGGGCTTCACGGTGAGCGAGACCGTGCTGGCCGGCCGCTTCGCCCTAATGGGCGGGCGTATGTTCGAAAACAGCGACGACCGCGCCGCGGCCCTGGGTGCCATGGATCTGACCGACATCGCTCACCTGGCCGCCCGCCCCAGCGGCGAGCTCTCCGGCGGCGAGCGCCAGCGCCTGGCCCTGGCCCGGGCCTTGGCCGCCGAGCCCGAGGTGCTTTTGCTGGACGAACCCACCAGCGCCCTGGACCTGCAGCATCAGTTGAAGGTTATGGGTGTCTTGGAGCAGGCCTGTCACTCCCAGGGCATGGCGGTTTGCCTGGTCTCCCACGACCTGAATCTGGCCGGCCTGTTCTGCCGCCGCCTCTTGCTGTTGAGCCAAGGGCAGCCCTTGGCCCTGGGCACGCCGCAGGAGGTGCTAACCCCCGATCTGTTGCAACAGGCCTACGGCGTGGAGGTGGCCATTGACGTGGAGCCCAGCCGGGGCCGGCCCCGGGTCACCTTGATGGCGCCACCGCCGGAAGCAGGATGAAGATCAAGACAAGAAGCCGGTAAGGGAAAAGGGCATTGGGCGGGGAAACGGTTTTGGCATATGCCGTCGCGTACCGCGGCCAGGATGCACAGGGTGCTTGACGGGCCGGCATTATCGTGGCGTCACAGTAACACCCACAACAGCCCGCCTTATTCCCTCCCGGATGCTGGTTTCACACTCGCCCTCATTCACGCAGAGGCCGTCCTGCCCGGCAAATGGCGCTAGCTGAGCGTTTAACCGACAGAGGGTATGATTTTCTTTCCTCCTTTACCCGGCTCTTTTCAGGGACGGTTTGAAAACGGGCGCCTGTCCTTTAGTTTGCGGCCCTGCCGTGCAACCGGGAACTTCTTTCCTCCCCTTGACATTTTACAACCCAATAACAATAATTAATCATAAGTAACCACCTCAAGAAGAGGTACAAGGAGGAAGCACCATGAAGATCAAGAAGATCGTGCGCACCCAGCGCGGGCTCTGCAAATGCAAGAGCTCCTGCTAGCCTGAGCTAGCTCCAAGATGGGGAGGCCAAATGCGGCCTCCCCTTTTTTGTTTGGTATCTACGGCCATGAAGTGGAACGCCAAGTCATCCCTGATCGCCGCTGTGGCGCTCATGGCCTGCCTGTTGTGCCTGCCGGCCGCTGCCGGCACGGCGGAGCCGGCCATTCCCCTGGTGCGGGTGCAGATGGGCGCAGCCATGCTGGTGGCCGAGGTGCCCCTCACCGGCGCCCAAAAATACCAGGGCCTGGGCGGACGCCAGGGGCTGGCCCCGGGGCGGGGCATGCTGTTCATTTTTGATCCGCCCTTTGCCGCCACTATGAGCATGCGGGGCATGCGCTTTGCCCTGGATTTCATCTGGTGCCGGGCGGGCCGGGTGATCGGCATAACCGCCCGAGTCCCGGCCAGTGGCAAGCCGCGAATGCTGCACCCTCCGGGCAAGGTGGATATGGTCCTGGAGGCGCCGGCCGGCTGGGCCAGCAAAAATGGCGTCATTACCGGCGACCCGGTTACGGTCAGCCCCTTGAGCCAACCCGCGCCACAGGCCCTGGAGCGTCTGCTGGGCGGCCTGGCCGTGACTGACACCGCCACGGAATGATCCCCGGTCAAAGAAGTCTATAATGAAGTATGAGCTAGACAGGGACTTGAGGTTTTTCCCTTGCTTAGAGAGATGCCTTGGATCTGATTGAAATCGTCTGCGCGGGCATGTGCCGCTACTACAAACCGGAAAAGGAAGAGGAGGTCGGCTGCGGCGGCATCGAATGGCTCAAGCCGCGGCCCCAATGGCTGGAGCACTTGGCGCTGTTGTCCCCGGACGAAGCTGACCAACTCTTCGGGTTGGCCGAGGATGACCCCCGCTTGCTGGCCATTTGCCAAACTTGCGAGTTCAGGATCGACGGCTGCGACTTCCGCGACCCCGAAGTTTCCAGTGATGAATGCTCACCCTGCGGCGGCCTGCGCGCCCTGGCCGGACTGTTGGCCGTGGGTCATGACCTAGGGGACCTGGCTTGAGCCGGCGCGCTAAATATGTGCGTCTGGCCGGTCATGTCAGCCTGCGCCGCCTGGAGCAGCCGGTGCTCTATGACCGCCGAAGCGATGAACTCTACGAACTCAACGACGAGGGCTTCGAAGCCCTGAGCCGCTGTAGGGGGCACCTCACCTTGGATGAGGTGGAGCTGGAGCCCGAGTTCGAGGAGGCCTGTCTGGCCGAGGGCCTATTGAGCCTCAGCGCTGATCCCCGGCCCGGGCCGCTTTCCCTGGGCCCCTCGCCAATACCCTCCCTGCGCTATCTGGAGCTTCAGGTCACCTGGCGCTGCAACCTGGCCTGCGGCCACTGCTATCTGGGCCCGGCCCAGGCGGTGGACCTGCCCGTGAACAGCATCGCGGCCGTTGTGCGGGAATTCGAGGCCATGGGCGGCCTGCGCCTGATGCTCTCCGGCGGCGAACCCCTGGCCCACCCCCAATGGGAGCAGATCAACGCCTTGTTGGCCGCATTGCCGGTTCGGCGGGTGCTGTTGACCAACGGCCACCTGCTCAAGGGCCGCGTGCTGGGAGAGTTGAACTGCGAGGAGGTGCAGGTCAGCCTGGACGGCATGCAGGCCGGGCACGACGTGCTGCGCGGCAAGGGCAGTTTCGATCAGGCCCTGGCCGCGGCCCGGGAGGTCAAGGCCTCGGGCCGCGATTTGTCCATCGCCACCATGGTGCACAGCGGCAACCTGGAACAGTTTGAAGAGATGGAGGACCTGGTGCGCGGGCTGGGCGCCTCGGAATGGGGCATCGACGCGCCCAGCCTCAGCGGACGCCTGGGCGGCAACCCAGCATTGGCGGTGGCGCCGGCCCGGGCGGCCGAAGCCATGGCCCATGCCTTTGGCGGCGCCTTTCACGGCGGCGGCGGGGGCATGGCCTGCGGCCTGCACCTGGCCACGGTGGCCGCCAACGGCTCCATGGCCCAGTGCGGTTTTTACCTGGACCAACCCCTGGGCACTGCGGATGAAGGGCTGTGGGCCTGCTGGCAGCGGCGCCAGGCCCTGCCCCTGGCCCAGATCAGCGGCTGCGCCCAATGCAGCGTTTCCGCTGATTGCGGAGGGGGCTGCCGCTTCCGGGCCGATGATCCCTTGGGCCCGGATTTGGTAATGTGCTCTCTGTACGGGGTGGACCCTGCACAAGTTGACAAGGAGCGGACATGAAGCAAGTATACGACCTGGAAGGCTCGGTGCGCCGCGACGGCGGCGAGACCATCCTGGGGCTGGAGATGCTGGGCACCCACGCCTGTTA
Source organism: Desulfarculaceae bacterium (assembly GCA_028277825.1). Lineage (GTDB taxonomy): Bacteria > Desulfobacterota > Desulfarculia > Desulfarculales > Desulfarculaceae > Desulfoferula. The sequence continues at coordinate 7,232 of JANQFN010000455.1, read as the reverse complement.
CATGCTGTTCGGGGTGCTGGACCCCGGCGGCTCGCCCCGCACCCTAAAGGCCGGTTCGGGGCATGAGGAGATCGTCTTGGCCACCCAGGGCTCCATACTGGTGGCCAACGACCAGGAGGAGTTCATCCTGCAGGCGGGTCAGGCCTTTTACATCGTGGGTGAGGAGACCTGGCAGGCCATTGCCGAGGGCCCCATGGAGGCGCGTTACGTGGTGGCCGGCGGCCACACCCCGGGTCAGGATCATCACCACTGATAGCACCTGAAAAATAATAAGAGGCAAGTAAGGATAAGAAATCCTGCCTACCATGGCTGGTAAGAGCACTCGGCGCTTTCAGGGGAAAACGGCCGGAAGCCTTTAAAAGGGTTCTTCGGACAATATCTTCAATGTGTCATTGCGAGGGGCGGCGGCTGGAGAGTTTGAGCGAACCAGCAAGCAATCCCCGCCGCCCCGTGGCAATCTTCCTCTTATCCCTCACTCTCGTGTAAAAATGGCAGCTTTTAATGAACAACCCCGCCGCAAGCACCGGGGAATTAACTCCTGTATGGGGGTTCAGACTGCGGAAAGAAAGGTCGTCGTTTTCCTCCGGCTCTAATAAAAGTAAGCCGAAGATCGCCACGTCGCGGCGGGCTATATGCTCGCTCTTACACCACTCGTCTTACCGCCGCTCCTCGCGATGACAACTATTGCTATATCTCTATCTATGTGTACGTGAACCGATTTGACAAGACTACAGCGTTATTCTTTTGGCTGTAGCCCCTCTACAGGTTCGTCAGCAGCACAAGCCGACTCAGTCAGGAATAAACGTTCCCAACCCTTTGTCTCCTTTTTTACGAACCGCTTTCTTTTCTTAATCCCCCCACCTAATCCCGCGCACAACCGCAACCTGGCCCGGCGCAGGAGCCATCCAGGCCTTGCAGGGTTTGCAGCTCACCGGGCTCCTGCTTCTTCCGGCTGAAACGGGCCCTGAGGCTTCGCCACACCGGCCTGACCGACAGGGCCATGAGCACCATTGCCGCGCCCAGCCTGGCCCAATAGGGAACGATCTCCCGGGCCTGGCCCACCACCGCCGCGGCGCTTATTCCCAAACCGGTATACACCTGATCCACAACCAGACCGCTGAGCACGGCCATCACCGCGATGGCCACGAGGTAGATGAAGCTGGCCCGCTTGCCCAGCACGCCGTAGAGCACCGTCAGCGAGGTGACGTTGGTGGCCGGACCGGCCAGGAGAAACACCAGGGCCGCGCCCGGACTGACTCCTTTGAGGATCAGGGCGGCGGCAATGGGCGTGGAGGCGGTGGCACAGATGTAAAGCGGGATGCCCACGGCCAGCATGATCAGCATGGACTGCCAGCCGCCGCCCAGATAGCTGCTCATCAACTCGGCCGGCACCAGGCTGGTGATGACCCCGGCCAGGAGGAGACCCACGATGAACCAGGTGGCCAGATCGCCCCACAACTCCACCAGAGAGTAGCGCAGGCCTGCGTAGAGGCGCTGGCCCCAGGTGTGGTGCTGGGTGTGTTCCTCGGGCGGGCAGTCAATGCCGTCACAGCAGGCGTCCACCGCGCAACTCAGGTCGGGCGTGACTTCGGCTTTACCCCTAGCCGGGGCCAGGAAGTTCACGCCGATGCCCGCGGCCAGGGCGCTGGCCAGGGCGGCCAAGGGGCGGGCCAGGGTCATGATGGGGTCCAACAGGGCATAGGTGATGGCCATGGAGTCCACCCCGGACTCGGGCGTGGAGACCAAAAAGGCGGCCGTGGCCCCGTTGTTGGCGCCCTGCTTTTTCAAAGACGCCGCCGCGGGCAGCACCCCGCAGGAGCACAAAGGCAGGGGTACACCCAACAGAGCGGCCTTGAACACCGAAGCGATGCGTCCCTGCCCCAGATGCCGGGCCACGTAGGCTGGGCTCAAGAACACCTTGAGCAGGCCGCCCACCAGGATACCGAAGAGCATGTAGACCGAGGAGTCCACCAACAGGTGCCAGGACTCGGCCAGGGCATTGATGACAAATTGCATGTGTCAAATCCAGTCTTAGCCGATCCTTCAATGATCCAGGTGATCGATGGCGGTCTCCAGCAGCTGGGCCACGTGATGGTCGTCCAGGGAGTAGTAGAGGATCTGGCCATCGCGCCGGCTCTTAACCAGGGCCAGGTCCTTGAGCCGCCTGAGCCCGTGGCTCACCGCCGAATCGCTGGTGCCCGTCAGCGCGGCCAGGTCGCAGACGCACATCTCGCCGTCTTTAAGCGCCAGGAGCATGGTCAAGCGGGTGGGATCGCCCAGGGCCTTGTATAGCCCGCTCATGCGCTCCAGGCGCTCCGGGGCCAGGCCGGCCCGGCGCGCCTGCCGCACCCGGTCCAAATGCACCACCTTGACCAGGCAGCCGTCTTGTTCCACCACCTTGCTTTTCTTGAGCGGCATGGTCCGCTTCCTTTATATGAGCGTTTGTTCAAATATACAGATTTTCCCCGGCCCGTCAAGCGGCCTCAGAAATACAGCCAGGTTGCAAATCTCGCCTATTTGGTTATATTGCCAAATAAGCAAGGAGAGCCCCATGGACGCTGAAAACCAGGCTAGGCTGCAAGCCCGGGCCAGGGTGCTCAAGGCCATGGCCCACCCCAGCCGGCTCTACTTGGTGGAGCTTTTAAGCAACCAAGAACAGTGCGTGGCTGAGTTGACCAAGGCAGTGGGCGCTGACATCTCCACGGTCTCCAAGCACCTGTCCCTGCTCAAGGCAGTGGGCATCGTGGAGGACCGCAAACAGGGCACCCAGGTGTTCTACCGGCTCAAGGCGCCCTGCGTGCTCAACTTTTTCTCCTGCGTGGAAGAGGTGCTCAAGAACAACCTGCAAGAACAGATCAAGCTGGTGAAATAGCCGGGAGGCCATGGTGAGCGACGTCAAACAGATCAAACTGGCCGGCCGCCAGGTGGGGCTCAAGGGCCTGGAAGAAATTTTCTCCAATCTGGCTCCCCAATACTCGCCGGAGCGCGAGGCGGAGTTAGCCCGAGAGATCCTGGCCCGAGCCAAGAAGGCTAATTACATCCCGGACAGCGCGGCCCAGGAATACTCCCGGGCCCTCATGGACGAGTTCAAGCGTGGTCTGGGGCTGGAAGTGAAAAGCCGCGAGATCGAGGGCCTCCAGATCCAGGTGTTGGGCCCTGGCTGTGCCGGTTGCCACCAGTTGGTGCAAAACGTGTACGACGCCCTGGCCGCGGCGGGCAAGACCGGCTCAGTTGAGTTGATCACCGACGCCCTGGAGATCGCCGCCGCCCGGGTGCAGGGCCAGCCCGCCCTCATCATCAATGGCCAGGTAATGGCGGTGGGCACCTCGCCCAACCAGGCCCAGATCGAGCGCATGCTGAGCGATCTGGACCAGGCCTGAACCCAGGTAAAGCAGGCTGGGCAGTTCACACAAATGTAACGGGCTTGAGGCCCCGGCGGCTTCTAAACTTATTCCCATGTCAGCCCCAGGCCGCAAGCCGAAAAGGAACCAGCCAGGCAAAGGACTTTAAACATGAGCGACCAGAGCGAGACCTTAGCGGCCGATTGCGTCAGCGACGACTGTCAAATAACCGCAAAGAGCGGCATGAGCATCTTTGAGCGCTACCTCACGGTGTGGGTGGGCCTGTGCATCGTGGCCGGCATCGGCCTGGGCAAGGCCGCGCCGGGCGTGGCCACTTTCTTGGACGGTCTGGCCATCTCGGTGCACGGCGCGCCCGTGGTCTCCATCCCCATCGCCATCTGTCTGTTCTTCATGATGTATCCCATCATGGTCAAGATCGACTTCTCCGAGGTGGTCAAGGCGGGCAAAAGCGCCGGCCCCGTGGGCCTGACCCTGTTCATCAACTGGGTGGTCAAACCCTTCACCATGTACGGCATCGCGGTGTTCTTTTTGGGCACCCTGTTCTTGAATTTCATCGGGCCCGAGGCCATGGACCTGGTCAAGATGCCCCTGGGCCTGGACCTGCCGGTGGGCGCCAAGCACGGTGCGGGCACCGTGGTCCTGGTGGACGGTATCAAGATGCTTCAGGTGCCCCTGTGGCGCTCATACCTGGCCGGCTGCATCCTTTTGGGCATCGCGCCCTGCACCGCCATGGTGCTGGTCTGGGGTTATCTGGCCCGGGGCAATGACGGCCACACCCTGGTGATGGTGGCCATCAACTCGCTGACCATGCTCCTGCTCTACGGCCTGCTGGGGGGTTATCTCTTGGGCGTGGGCCGGCTGCCGGTGCCCTGGGAGGCGCTGCTGCTCTCCATCGGCATCTACGTGGCCCTGCCCCTGGTGGCGGGCTATTTCTCCCGGCGCTGGATCATCGCGGCCAAGGGCGAGGACTGGTTCAGGAACAAATTTTTGCACGTGCTCACGCCGGTGACCATCATCGCCCTGTTGTTGACTCTGGTGCTGCTGTTCTCCTTCAAAGGCGAGGTGATTCTAAGCAACCCCCTGACCATCCTCTGGATCGCCATCCCCCTGTTCCTGCAGACCTGCATCATCTTCGTTCTGGGTTACGTGCTGTCCAAGGTCTTCAAGTTCCGCTACGCCGACGCCGCCCCCACGGCCATGATCGGAGCCAGCAACCACTTCGAGGTGGCCATCGCCACTTCCACCATGCTCTTTGGCCTGTCCTCGGGCGCGGCCCTGGCCACGGTGGTGGGCGTGCTGATCGAGGTGCCGGTGATGCTGATGCTGGTGCGCTTCTGCCTGCGCACCCAGGGCTGGTTCAGGGACTAAGCAAGAAATGAAAAAAGACAAGAGGTTTGTAAGGAAATAAAAGTGACGCCTGCGCCCCCACCAATGGCTGCCGGCTCCAGTTTTCAGGCAGAGATTGCTTCGCTTCGCTCGCAATGATAGGGAATTTGTTTGTTCAGCAATAGTTGTCTTTGCGAGCCGCGCCGGCATTTAACCTTTGGCTGTAATCACATCACCACCACGGCGCGGCGTGGCAATCTACCGCTTCCCATAGCCCTTCTATATTATAAACGGCAGAATAGGTCATAAGCCTGTTATGCATGCCGCCCTTTTCAACCGTTCGACGTCACAGGAAACCGAAGATCGCCACGTCGCGGCGGGCAAGCTTTGTTTTTTAAGCAACCTGCTTCACCGCCGCTCCTCGCGATGACAACTATTACTGGATGCTGAAAACCACTCATCGAGATACTTCCCTTACTACCTGCCTCTTGCCATTCCTCTTTTTTCTTTAAGGTCGCAAGCCTCCACGGTTTGACACCACCTGCGCCCTGGAATATTCTTTCGCCATTGCCGGGTTGACTTTGGACAGCCCGGCCGGCCACCTTTTTGCGGAGGCTTGACATGCGCGTTGAACAATTCGCGCCTGAGGACCAAAAGCACCTGTTGCCCCAACCCGGCGGGGACCTGATCTACCGCTGCCTGGACTGCGGCACGGCCCAGGGCATCGACCAGTTGGTCTACACCTGCCCGGAATGCGGCGCGGTGCTCTTGATAGAAGACCGGGCCTTTGAGCGGCTCAAGGAGGTCCCGGGCCATGAGTGGCAGCGCATCTTCGATCTGCGGCGCATGCTCAATGTGCCCGCGCTCAAGGGCATCTTCCGCTACGCCGAGTTGATGGCGCCGGTGATTCCTTTGGACAGCGTGCTGTTTTTGGGCGAGGGTCACACCCCTTTGGTGGAGGCCTCGGAGCGGCTCAAGCAGGCGGTGGGCGCGGATTTTTGCTTCAAAAACGACGGCCAAAACCCCAGCGCCTCTTTCAAGGACCGGGGCATGGCCGTGGCGCTGAGCTACATCAATTACCTGGTCAAGCACCAGGACGCCGGTCAGGTCCTATCCATCTGCGCCAGCACCGGCGACACCTCGGCCGCGGCCGCCCTGTACGCGGCCTATCTGGCGCCGGAGGTCAAAAGCGCGGTGCTCTTGCCCCGGGGCAAGGTCACCCCGGCCCAGTTGAGCCAGCCTCTGGGCTCGGGCGCCCAGGTGTTCGAGATACCCGGGGTGTTTGACGACTGCATGAAGGTGGTGGAGTACATGGCCGAGCGCTTCCAGGTGGCGCTTTTAAACTCCAAGAACCCCTGGCGCATCCTGGGCCAAGAGTCCTATTCCTATGAGATCGCCCAGGACCTGGACTACGGCCTGGCCGGACGGGTGGTGCTGGTGCCCATCGGCAACGCGGGCAACATCAGCGCGGTGATGAGCGGCTTCATGAAGCTGCTGGAGTTGAACATCATCGATCAGTTGCCCAAGGTGATCGGCGTGCAGAGCGAGCACTCGGACCCGGTGTTCCGCTATTACCAGGAAAAGGACCCGGACAAACGGGTCTGGCGGCCGGTGACTGTGCAACCGTCCGTGGCTCAGGCGGCCATGATCGGCAATCCGGTGTCCATGCCCCGGGTGGTGGAGCTGGCCCGGCGCTACGAGGAGCTGGCCGGCGCTGAGCGGGTATTCGTGGTGCAGGTGAGCGAACAGGCCATCATGGATCACATGCTTCTGGCCAACCGCCACGGCCACGTGGTCTGCACCCAGGGCGGTGAATCCCTAGCCGGCCTGGTCAAGGCCATAGAGGCCGGTGTGGTGGGGCCGGGTGAGAAAGCCATCTGCGACGCCACCGCCCATCACCTGAAATTCCTGGGCTTCCAGCAGATGTATTTTGACGACGCCTTCCCCGAGGAGTTCGAGGTCGAGCCCAAGCCCGAGCTGATGAACCAGCCCCAGGAGGTGGCGGCCCTGGGCGAGGATGAGTTGCCCGCGCCGGGCCGGCCCCTGGCGGGTGAGGCGTTCGACAAGTTCGTAGAGGCCACCGCCGCCGAGCTGGCCCGGCTGCTGGACCTGGAGGAGCGCTGATGGCCCTGCTCAAGGAAACCGACCTCTCAGACAACAACCTGTGCTTTGCCTGCGGCCGGAACAACGAGCACGGCTTGCAGATGAAGGTGCAATACGAGGGCGACAAGGCAATCTGCCGCCTCACCCTGCCCGCCCATTTCCAGGGCTGGGAGCAGATGGCCCACGGCGGCATCACCTCCACCATCCTGGACGAGATCATGGCCTATGCGGTGCTCTATTTCCTGGGCCAGGGGGTGACGCTGCGCATGGAGACCACCTTCCGCCAGGCCATGCCCCTGGGTGAGGAACTGGAGGCCGTGGGCTGGGTGGCCGAGCACCGGGGACGCCGGGCCGAGGCCGCGGCCGAGATCCGGCTGGCCTCCGACGGCACGGTCCTGGCCCAGGCCAAGGCCCGCTGGATGCTCAAGCTGGGTCCTAACG
>JANQFN010000453.1 GCA_028277825.1 Desulfarculaceae bacterium | reverse complement strand
CTTTCCGCGGTCCCACGTCCATGCATGTATTAGCCGCCTTGTCCCTGGTCCTGTGGGCCGGCCTGGGCATGTTCAAAAAAGACCGAGCCTCTGAGTCCGAGACCTCACAAAGCAGGCAGACCGAGGAAGCCCTGCGGCGCAGCGAGGAACAGTTCCGTGGCCTGGTGGAAAACATCCCGGGCATAATCTACCGCTGCGAGCTGGAGCCCCCCTGGCGAATGGAGCACATAAGCGAAGAATCCCTTTCCTTGACAGGCCACCGGGCAGAGGAGTTCATGAGTGGTGAGGTGGCCTGGGCCGATCTGGTTGTAGAAGAAGACCTTGCAGGACTTTCCCGTTTGGTCGCCGAAAGCGTGGAGCGGCACGAGTCCTACATGATGGAGTACCGCATTCGGCATCGCGATGGCGGCATTCATTGGGTCAACGAAAAGGGCAGGGCGGTTTACGACCAGGAGGGCCGGCCTCTATGGCTCAACGGCATGATTCTGGACATCACCCAACGCAAGCAAGCCGAAGAGGCGCTGAAGGCTTCGGAAGCTAATTACCGCGAAATTTTCAATGCCTCCAATGACGCCGTGTTTGTGCACCAGGCCGAGACTGGCGAAATTTTGGACGTCAACCAGACCATGTGCGTCATGTACGGCTATTCCTACGAGGAGGCCTGCCAGTTGACGGTGGCGGACATCAGCCAGGGGATTCCACCTTATTCCCAGCCAGAGGCCGGCGAAAAAGTCAGGCGAGCCCTGGAAGAGGGCCCCCAACTTTTCGAGTGGCATGCCAAAAAAAAGAACGGCGAGTTGTTCTGGGTGGAGGTCAACCTCAGGCGGGCGATCATAGGCGGCGAGGTCCGGGTGGTGGCGGTGGTGCGCGACATCAGCGAGCGCAAGCAATTCACCGAGGCCCTGCTGCAAAGCCAAAAAAACCTGGCCCAGGCCCAAAAGATGGCCCATTTGGGCAGCTGGGTCTGGAATGTGCAAAGCGGGGAGGTGTCCTGGTCACCGGAGGTGTACAAACTTTTCGGCGTAAGCCGCGACAACTTCGACCCCAAGATAGATTCGGTAATTGCGCGTTTTCATCCTGAAGACCGTTGGCTTTACCAGCAGGTCATGAAGCGGGCTTCCGAGGGTAAAGGTCAGTTCAGTTTCGAGGCCAGGGTGCCGCACCCAGATGGCACCATGCGCTATTTGGCTTCCACCGCCGAGGGGAGTTTTGACCGGGAGGGCGGCCTTCAACGCATAGCCGGCACAGTCCAAGACATCACCGAGCGCAAACAGTATGAAGAGTCTCTGAAACAGGCGGAACAACGCCTGGGGGCGATACTGGACGCCACGCCACTGACCATCACCATCACCAGAAAGTCTGACGGCAAGTACCGCCACGTGAACAAGGCGTTCTCGCGGCAGTTCGGCTTTACCTGGGATGAGGCCATCGGCAAGACCCCCTTTGAACTTAATATGTTCGTGGACCCCGGCGACCGGCAGAGATTCTTGGACATCTTAGACCGCGAAGGCAAGGTAGTTGACTACGAGATGCAGTACCGCCGCAAGGACGGCACCATCATAGATGTGGTTCTATTCATGGAGCAGATGGTGCTGGATGGGGAGGACTGTCTGATCGTCACGGTGACCGACGTCACCGAGCGCAAGCGGGCCGAAGAGGAAAGATTCGAATACGAAGCCCAGCGCCGACAGTCCCAGAAGATGGAGGCCATCGGAACTTTGGCCGGGGGCGTCGCCCACGACTTCAACAATATCCTGGCCGCCATGATGGGCTACACCGAGATCACCATGGAAGATTTGCCCGACGGCGGCCTGGCGGCCGAAAACCTGAAACAGGTGCTCAAGGCGGGCTATCGTGCCAAAAACCTGGTACACCAGATTTTGAGCTTCAGCCGCCAGAGCGAGCAAGAGCACGTGCCGGCCGAGTTGGGGCCCATAGTTAAAGAGGCGGTCAAGCTAATCCGAGCCTCCATTCCCAGCACCATAGAGATTGAACAAAGCCTGGATGAGCAGGGGGCTCGGGTTCTGGCCGATCCCATCCAGGTGCATCAGTTGGTCATGAACCTGTGCACCAACTCCGCCCAGGCCATGCCCGAGGGCGGCCTGTTGCAGGTGGAGTTGCGTCCGGTGAACCTGGAGACGGCCAGACAAAGCCCGGACCTGCCGCCGGGGCGCTATTTGAGGCTTATGGTCAAAGACAGCGGCCAGGGAATGGACGAGCAGACCCTTTTGCGCATCTTCGATCCTTTTTTCACCACCAAGGAAGTGGACCAGGGCACCGGCATGGGCCTGGCGGTGGTGCACGGCATCGTGGAGGGGCACGGCGGCGCCATCACCGTGGAGAGCAGCCCCAACCAGGGAGCGGCTTTCCGCGTGTTCTTCCCGGTATTGGAGGGAGACGCCGCTGCGGCGCCGCCAGCCGGACAGGCGGAGATGCCCACCGGCGACGAGCGCATTCTGCTGGTGGACGACGAGGAGACGTTGGCCGAGTTGGGAGGCAAGACCCTTGAGCGTCTGGGGTACTCGGTGAAAACCTTTACCTCCAGCCCGCAGGCCCTGGAGTACTTTCAGGCC
>JANQFN010000445.1 GCA_028277825.1 Desulfarculaceae bacterium | reverse complement strand
CGACGTAGCTTTGGCTACGCCTTCGCCTGTCGCTTGCCGGACGCCTTGCCAGCGCTAGGCTGGCTGTGCCGGGCTTGGGTACAAACTGTACACTGATAGCGTAGACGTTTTTTTCATAACATACCGATAAATGCTACCCGCATCGCCAATGCCGTCCAACCTTCGTGAAATATCCGGGCTAGGTGAAATTTCTTGCCAGCATCCCCACCCTGTGTTATGCACTCAGCTTGAACCTCTGACCAATTCCCGACGAGGCCACATTTCTCGACGGATTCGCCATAGCCCCCAAGGAGCTGCCAGATGAGCTTGGCCCAAAAAGTTGACGCGCAAACCATGCCCGAGGACGTCACCCCGGAGATGATCGCCCAGATCGATGAGATCTGCGCCCAGTACAAGGGCAAGCCCGGTTCCCTGATCCCGGTGCTGCAGGCCTGCCAGGAGGTGGTGGGCTATCTGCCGGTGCCGGTGCAGGAATACATCGCCGCCGGCCTGGGCATCCCCGGCCACGAGGTCTTCGGAGTCACCACCTTTTACAGCTTTTTCTCCATGGAACCCCGCGGCCGCCACACCATCCGGGTGTGCATGGGCACCGCCTGCTACGTAAGTGGCGGCAAGGAGGCCCTGGACATCCTGGAGCGGCACCTGGACACGCCGGTGGACACCACCACCGAAGACCGCCGCTTCACCCTGGAGCAGGTGCGTTGCGTGGGCGCCTGCGGCGTGGCCCCGGTGATCATTATCGACAACGACACCCACCGCAAGGTCATGGCCGACGCCGTGGGAGAGCTGGTGGAAAACTACGAATAGACTCCTTGGTGAACCGCCAGCGATCGGCCGCAAATATGGGCCCGGTTCCGGATTTGCCGGGGCCGGGCTTTGCTGTGTCCTTTGGCGGGTGGGACCGAGGGAAAATGCCTTGCCCGCCAAGCGCCGGGCATGCTAATTCAGGCGTAGAGACCTTGGGCCGCCCGGCCGATGGTCAACTTTAGCGCCTCCCCCTGCAAGCGAGTTGACGACCGTGAGCCTTACCCTTGAGCAAATAGCCCAGCATTTGGAAGCCGAGGTGCTGACCTGTCCCGAGCACTTGCAGCGCCAGGTGAGCCATGCCCAGGGCAGCGACCTGATGAGCGACGTTTTGGCCTTTTCCAACCCCGACTCCCTGCTGCTCAGCGGCCTAGTCAACGCCCAGGTGGTGCGCACCGCCGAGGTGGCCGGCATGCTGGGCATCGTCTTCGTACGAGGCAAAAAGCCCGCCGAGGCGGTGATGCTGTTGGCCATTGAGTGCGAACTGCCCCTGTTCTCCACCCGCCTGGGCATGTTCGACGCCTGCGGCACCTTGTTTCAACAGGGCATAAGGGGCATGTCGGATCTGGTCCGGCCACGCTAAAAATGAACCATGACTCAAATCCCGGCGAAGCCGCCCTGGAGCTTCTGCAGTCCTTTTCCATCAAGGGTGATGATTTCGCCTCAGCCGGCTCGGTGTCCTTGGCTATCAAGCGCATGCTCAAAGAGGTGGGCTTTCCCGACGAGGCCCTCAGGAGGGTGGCCATCAGCGCCTTTGAGGCCGAGATGAACGTGGTGATGTACGCCGGCGGGGGGGAGATAAGGCTCTATTTGGCCCCGGGCACGGTGCGTCTCAAGGTGGAGGATCAGGGGCCGGGCATCGATGACCTGGAGTTGGCCATGCAGGAGGGCTGGTCCACCGCCACCCGGCAGATGCGCGAAATGGGCTTTGGCGCCGGCATGGGCCTGCCCAACATCCAGAAAAACGCCGACCGCCTCGAGGTGGAAACCGTACCCGGAACCGGGACCACCCTGACCATCGACATAGATATCTGATATTATTGGAATCAAGAACATGTCTTTTGCGGGGCAAGACCACCGCTTGTCCGCGAGGTGGACCGTGTTCAACGTGGAAGACAGACCAGCCGCTCCGGCCCGGCACTACAGCGTCGATCCCGAGGCCTGCATCGGCTGCGTGATCTGCATGAAGGCCTGCCCGGTCAAAGCCATTCGGGTGCGGCGCGGCCTGGCCCTGATCGACGAGGACATTTGCGTGGACTGCGGGGTCTGCTACCGGGTCTGCCCCCAGGGCGCCATCGCCGTGGCCACCACCCCGCTCAAGGATATTGCCCGCTTCAAGCACAGCGTAGCCATCGCCCATCCTGCCCTGTTCAGCCAATTCGGCTACGGCGTCACCCCCAACCAGGTGCTCTTGGCGCTCAAGCGTATTGGTTTCTCCGACGTCATCGACTTGAGCTGGGTCTGCGAGATGAGCGCGGTGGCCATCGAAGATTATCTTTTGAGCCACCCCCAGGTGAGCCCGGGCATCAGCGCCTCCTGCCCGGTGGTGCTCCGGCTCATCGCCCAGCGCTTCCCCAGTCTGCTGCCCAACGTGGTGCCGGTGTTGCCCTCGCGCCTGGTGGCGGCCCGGACCCTGAAGATGCGCCTGGCCCGACGACAGGGCTGGGACCCGGCAGAGACCGGCGCCTTCATGATCAGCACCTGCCCGGCCAAGATGATCGCCCCCGACGACCCGGTGGCCATGGCCCAGCCCTATTTGGACGGCGTCATCTGCTTCCCGGACGTATATGGGCCCCTGTTGAGGGAACTCAAGGACCTCAAGGAGGACCAGACCATCTTGAAAAGCTCGGGCTGCGGACTGGCCTGGGGGGCCAGCGGCGGCCAGGCCGAGGCGGTGCGCGTGGCTGGCCACACCCTGGCCGTGGCCGGCTTCAACGAAGTGATGGGCATTTTGGAGGTGCTGGAGGCCGGCCGCCTGACCGAACTCAGGTTCGTGGAGGCCCGGGTGTGTCTGGACGGCTCCCTGGGCGGACCCTTGGCTGTGGAAAACCGCTACCGGGCCAAGAGCGTGATGAACCGCCTGGCCCGCCAGCACGGCACCACCAGCCGTGTGGACCGCAAACGGCTCAGAGGCATGATAGACCAGGGCGGTTTTGACTGGGAGTATGATATAAAACCAGCACCGGCCAAGCCCCTGGCAGAGGAACCCAGCGAGGCCATCCGCCGCCTGCGCGCCATCCGGGAGATGTCCCAGCGCCTGCCCATGAGCGAGTGCGGGGTCTGCGGCGCGCCGGACTGCGCCACCTTTGCCGAGGACGTGGTGCAGGGCCGCGCCCAGTTGCAGGGCTGCCCCTTTTTGGAACAACAAGCCAGCGAAGCCGACGCGGATTCAGAAAGGCAGATTATGACCGTAAATGACTTGGTGGAGGAGTTGGGCCTGAGCGTTGCCGCCGGCAGCCAGGGCCTGGACCGGGAGGTGAGCGGGGGATACGCCTCGGACCTGTTGTCCGACGTGATGGCCGGGGCCGGCCCGGGCGCGGTGTGGGTGACCATCCAGACCCACCAGAACGTGGTGGCCGTGGCGGTGCTCAAGGAGTTGGGCGCGGTGCTCCTGGCCGGAGGCCGCCGGCCCGACGAGGACACCGTGGCCAAGGCCGATGAAGAGGGGGTGCCCATCCTGCTCTCAGAGCAGGATGCCTTCACCCTGGCCGGCAAGCTGTTCTCCCTGGGGCTGGGGACTTAATTCGACCCGTGCCTTTATTCAAGGCCGATTTGCATCTGCACACCTGCCTGAGCCCCTGCGGTGGCTTCGACGCCACCCCCGCCGGGGTGGTGGCCCGGGCCGCGGAGGTTGGCCTGGACCTCATCGCCATCTGCGACCACAACACCGTGGAAAACTTGCCCGCCGCCCTGGAGGCGGCCCACCGCCTGGGCGAGGCCGCACCCTTGGTGCTGCCCGGGTTGGAGGTGACCAGCGCCGAGGAGGTGCACCTATTGGCCCTGTTCGGGGACCTGGGCGACGCCCTCACTTTTCAGGCCATGGTGTATGATCATCTGCAGCCCGGGGAGAACAACCCGGACGTATTCGGCATGCAGATCGTGGCCAATGCCGAGGACGAGGTGGAGGAGTTCAACCCCCGCCTGTTGATCGGGGCCACCGACCTGTCCGCCTCTGACCTGGTGAGCCGCATCCATTCCCTGGGCGGCCTGGCCGTGGCCGCTCACCTGGACCGGCCGGCCTACAGCCTGGTGGGGCAGTTGGGCCTGATCCCGCCGGAGCTGGCCCTGGACGCGGTGGAGATATCACCCCGCTCAGATCCAGCCCAGGCCGGCGCCTGGCTGGCGGGCCGCGACCTGGCGGTGTTGACCTCCTCAGACGCCCACAGCCTGGACCAGGTGGGCGCGGTGTACAACAAGCTGGAAATGGCCAGGCCCAGCTTCGTGGAACTGGCCCTGGCCCTGGCCGGCAGCGAGGGCCGCCGGGTGGCCGGCTGGGGCCGGCGAGACAAGGACGCATAGATTGCAAGAACTGTCCCTACACATCCTGGACGTGGTGGAAAACTCCCTGGCCGCCGGAGCCAAGCTGGTCACCATTGAGATCAGCGAGAACCTGGAAGCGGACCTGATGACCGTGGTGATCAGTGACGACGGCCACGGCATGTCGCCCTCAGACGCCGCCCGGGCCACCGATCCCTTTGTCACCAGCCGCACCACCCGCCGGGTGGGCCTGGGCCTGAGCCTGTGGCAGGCCCACGCCCGGGCCTGGGACGGCGACCTGGAGCTGAGCAGCAAGCCGAGCCTGGGCACCCGGGTCAAGGCCTGGTTTTCCTTGAGCCACATCGACCGCCAGCCCCTGGGGGACTGGCCCGGCACCATCACCGGCCTGATCATGACCCGTCCTGGCGTGGATTTTCTCTACCGCCACCAGGTGGGGGAGGACGAATTCGAACTGGACAGCCGGGAGATCAAGGCCGAGTTGGGGGTGGAGGCCCTGACCGACGCCCATGTGGCCGCTTTCCTGAAAGACGAGATCAGCCAGGCCCTGGCCGCCCTGGGCTCCACGGCCTGAATGGCCTTGCGCCCAATTGGAACAAGCTAGCCTAACTAAACGAAAACTGAGATGTAATTTCCCCCGGGCCGGGCCAAGGAATATCGTGGACTTTACCCGCATTCCTTGCTACACTCCCCCTGCCGAAAAACACCCCGGTCAAGCAACCAAGGGGAGGAACCCAAATGGCCAAACTCAAAATCAGCGATCTGGCCAAGATCAAAGATAGGGTCCACCAGGACACCAGCCTGCGCGAGGGCGGGGCCCAGGTGAAGATCACGGTGCACATGGGCACCTGCGGCATCGCCAGCGGGGCGCGCACCATCCTGAACACGGTGATGGACGCCCTGGGCGAGACCGAGCGCACCGACATCATCGTCACCACCAGCGGCTGCGCCGGGCTGTGCAGCCACGAACCCATGCTGACCCTGGAACGCCTGGGTGAGGAACCGATCAAATACGCCAAGCTGGACGAGGCCAAGGCCCGCCAGATATTCATGCGGCACGCCCTGGAGGGCGAAGTGCAGACCGATTGGGCCCTGGCCAAGGGCACCGAGTAGCTTAAGGAACTTCAAGTCATGAAACGATTCCGCATGCACATGCTGATCTGCGGCGGCACCGGCTGCCAGGCCGCCGGCAGCGTGGAGTTCAAAGAGGCGCTGGAAGCTGAGCTGAAAAAACAGGACGCCAGCGATGAAGTGGCTGTGGTGGAGACCGGATGCAACGGTTTCTGCGCCATGGGCCCGGTGCTGGTCACCTACCCCGAGGGCATCTTCTACGTGGGGCTCACCGACAAGGACGTGCCCGAGCTGGTGGAAGAGCACGTGCTCAAGGGCCGCCCGGTGGAGCGCCTGTTCTACAAGGAGCCCTCGGCCAAGGAACTCATCCCCGAGATGAACGACATCCCCTTCTTCGCGCACCAGGAACTCATTGCGCTGAGAAACCGGGGTGTCCTGGACGCCGAGAGCATCGACGAGTACATCGCCCGCGACGGCTACCAGGCCCTGGCCCAAGCCCTGACCCAGATGACCCCGGAAGAAATCGTCGACGAGGTCAAGAAATCGGACCTCCGGGGCCGCGGCGGCGGCGGCTTTCCCACCGGTCTGAAGTGGGAATTCTGCCAAAAGGCCCCGGGTGAACAGAAGTTCGTGTTGTGCAACGCCGATGAGGGCGATCCCGGCGCCTTCATGGACCGCTCCATCCTGGAGGCCGACCCCCACTCGGTGGTGGAGGGCATGACCATCGCGGCCAAGGCCATCGGCTCCAGCGTGGGCTACGTCTATTGCCGGGCCGAGTATCCCTTGGCGGTGTACCGTTTGCAGTTGGCCATCGACCAGGCCAAGGAATACGGCCTTCTGGGCACCAACATCCTGGACACCGGGTTTGATTTCGACCTGCACATCTACCAGGGCGCCGGCGCCTTTGTTTGCGGCGAGGAAACCGCCCTGATGCGCTCCATCGAGGGCAAGCGGGGCATGCCGCGGCCCAGGCCGCCCTTTCCGGCCCAGGCCGGCCTGTGGAACAAGCCCACCATTTTGAACAACGTGGAGACCTGGGCCAACATCCCCCAGATCATCAGCAAGGGCGGCGACTGGTATGCCTCCATCGGCACCGAGGACTCCAAGGGCACCAAGGTGTTCGCCCTCACCGGCCACATCCACAACATCGGCCTGGTGGAGGTGCCCATGGGCACCACCATCAGGAGCATCATCTACGACATCGGCGGCGGCATCCCCAAAAAACACCGCAAGTTCAAAGCGGTGCAACTGGGCGGCCCCTCCGGCGGCTGCATCCCCGAAGAGTATTTGGACACGCCTTGCGAATATGACGCCATCGTCAAGGCCGGGGCCATCATGGGCTCTGGCGGCATGATCGTCATGGACGACTCCACCTGCATGGTGGACATGGCCCGCTTCTTCATGGACTTTGTGCAGGATGAGTCCTGCGGCAAGTGCACCCCCTGCCGCGAGGGCACCCGGCGCATGCTGCAGATCCTGGAAAAGATCTGCGACGGCAAGGGCGAGGTGTCTGACATCGAAACCCTGGAGGAACTTTCGGCCACCATCCAGGAGGCCAGCCTCTGCGGCCTGGGCCAGACCGGCCCCAACCCGGTGCTGTCCACCTTGCGCTATTTCAAGGAAGAATACGAAGCCCACGTCATTGACAAGAAGTGCCCGGCGCGCACCTGCGTGGCCCTGTTGGATTTTGTGGTCAACGAAGAAGCCTGCACCAAATGCGGGGTCTGCTTCCGGGCCTGTCCGGTGGACGCCATCTCCTGGAAGAAAAAGGAGCCGGCCTTCATTCATCTGGACAAGTGCATTCAGTGCAAGACCTGTATCGATAAATGCAAGTTCGACGCCATTGACTAGGGCTTAGACCAAGCAACCCCGGGGCCGGTCCCAGCGCGGGGCCGGCCCCTTGATTTTTGGGTGGTAATATTGAAACCATGCCGCGCGACCCACGCATACACGATATCAGTGAAGGCCTCTTCTTCATCCAGCGGGGCTGGCTCAACGGCAACCACTTCGTCTTCACCGGCTCTAAGAATATCCTGATCGACACCGGCTACGTCCGGGATATCGCCGACACCGAGGCCCTGATCAACCAGTGCGGCCTGGCAATCGAGGACCTGGACCTGATCGTCAATACCCACGCCCACTGCGACCACATCGGCGGCAACCGTGAGTTCCAGCGCCGCTCGGACTGCGCCATCGCCCTGCACCCGGTGGACCGCTATTTCATTGACCAGCGAAACGCATCCGCCACCTGGTGGCGCTATTACCAGCAGGACGCCGAGTTCTTCCCCACCCACCAGAGCCTGGACCACGGCGATGTCCTGGAGCAGGACGGCCTGGCTTGGCAAGCCCTACACACCCCGGGCCACGGCATGGGCCAGATCGCCCTGTACGCGCCGGACACCGGCTGGCTGATCAGCGCGGACAACGTATGGGACAACGACTTCGGGGTATTGACCACCCGCATAGAGGGCCTGGACTCGCCCTTGAGATTACGCGACTCCCTGGCCCGGCTGGCGGCGCTCAAGGTGAGCACCATTTACCCGGGTCACGGCCCCATATTGCCCGACGGACCGGCGGCCATCGCCGCCTGCCAGGAGCGCGTGGCCGCCTTTATCGCCGAGCCCCAACGCATGGGCCGCGACCAGGTCAGGAAGATATTCCTCTACACCGTGATGATGCGCGGGCCCCTGACTCGGGGCGATCTGCGCCAAAAGGTGTTTACCTCGCCCTGGTACCCCGAGGTGTGCGAATTGTACTTCGGAGGCAAGCAGGAGACCGTGTACATGGACGCCCTGGAGTATTTGTTGGGCAAGGGCTTGCTGGTAGAGAAAGACGGGCTCCTGGACTGCACCCTGACCGCGTAAGAGAAGAGGTTGAGAAGGGAAAGCGGGTGGGCGCGGTGCCTGATTCCTTTAGATGCCCCGTTGCCGTCCTGGTTAAGCCGACTATATAGGCTCGGCAGCAGTGCTAGTATCTGATGCCGCGCCGTCGGCATCGCACCAAAAGATTTTGTCATTTGTCAAATTTGCGGCACGCAATGACTTCCTTGCCAACTTCTTATTCTTCTCTCCGTGTAGGGGCGGGGTTTATCCCCGCCCGCAGGCCGCCTCACAAAAAAAAGATGGGCGGGGATAAACCCCGCCCCTACAAGGAAACAGAAGGGAACGGTCAGTTGACCTGCACCTTGACCGCATGAAAAAGAAAAAGAGTTTGGGAAAGGAAAAAGGGATGGGGCGGTCGGCCGGTCTCCTGGGGTCTCCCCGCAAGCATACTGGCTAAACAGTCTGTATGGGTGTGGCCGCCGTGGCCACTAACCTGACTCCGCGCTTCCCGCGCCGCCCCTAAGCTCGGCTTCGCCTACTGCACCCGGGGTAAGCAACCAGTTCCCCTTACAAACCTCTT
>JANQFN010000547.1 GCA_028277825.1 Desulfarculaceae bacterium | reverse complement strand
GACCGCCTCCTTGGCTCTAGGATTCTACCAAGCCGGGTGGCTCTTAAAATCAATTTGTCCCGCATGACAATGAAGTTAGGAGCATCTTCTTGGACGGTTTGCCATTGCAAGTGCCCGGAAACGTACGGGGAGGTTTTATTTCCAGGCCGGCTGCCGCGGCTCCGGCGCGTCCTGCTCTTGGTCGGGGCCACCCAGCAAGGGAAAGGTCAGGGTGAAGGTGCAGCCCTGGCCCGGACTGCTCACCGCGCTCAACTCGCCCTGGTGTTCGGCCGCTATGCGCCGGGCGATGGCTAGATTCATACCCACCGCGTCGGCCTTGGTGGTGAAAAAGGGGTCAAAGAGGTAGGGTAGGTCCGCCGGGTCGATGCCCTTGCAGGTGTCGCTCACCGTGATCACCACGCTAATCCCGTCGCTCATGGCGCCCACCTTCAACTGACCGCCGTTAGGCATGGCCTCCAGAGCGTTGGTCAAAAGTATGTCTATTACCCGGCCCATGAGCACCGGGTCCATGCGCGCCGTGAGCTGGGCGGCGCCCCGGGGTCGGCGGCCCAGGCTGAGACGCACCCCCTGCCGGCGGGCGCGGCCGCGGAAAGGTTTGACCAGTTCCGACAGCCAGGCTCTGATATCCACTTCTTCCCGGCGGGGCGCGGGCAGGTCGGAAAAGGCCCGGGCTTCGGACACCACCCGCTCCAGGCGCTGGGTGCCGGCCAGGATGCGCTGCAAATATTGGGCGTCGCGGGAGCCCGGCGGCGTGTCCTTGAGCAGGCGGCGGGCCAGGCCGCCGATGGTGGTCACCGGGTTTCTGATTTCATGGGCCACCGCCCGGGCCAGGCGGTCCAGCCCTTCCAGTTTTTCCAGGTACAGCCGCTGGCTTTGGCTGAGCAGTTCCTGGGAGCGCTGGTTCAACTGGCTCAGTTGGCTAATGTCCTTGAACACCAAGAGCACGCCGTCCACCTCTTGGGAGCCGCCGTTGGTCATCAGGGTGGTGGTGGCGATAAGTTGTTTGGTCTCGCCGTTTGGAGCCAGATAGCTCACTTGCTGGTTGTGATGGTAGATGCGCTCGGTGACAACGTCCACGATGATCTGGTTGAACTGGTCGTTGGCCGGCTCGCCAAAAAACAGCTCAGCCCAGCCCTTGCCGGCCATCTCCGTTTCGCTCATGCCCAGGATGTCCCCCAGGGCCGGGTTGGTCAGCACGATCTCGCCCTGGCCGTTGATGACCATCACCCCGTCGCTCATGGAGTTGATGATGCTCTGCATCACCTCGCCTTGGTCCAGCGGGCGCCCAGCGGGCTTATAGGGGGCCTTTTTTTTGCCTTTGGCCGGGGGTTTTGCCATAGCTCATCTCCAGCGGCCAGTCAGGAACGCGTCGTAATATTACGAGCATATTACAGACGGCTGAAGACAAGCAAGCAGGCTTGCCGGCTCAGTCCTGCAGTAGACGCTGGGCTAATGGCAAGTGGTCGGGCACCTGCCCGGCCAGATAGGTCTCAACCACCTGTCCGGTCAGAGGCATGGCGAAGTCATGGAAGTAGGCCTCAAGCGCCTTTTGATTCACCTGCAAGCGGCCCTGGGCATCAAGATAGTTGCCCGCAAAGACGCAGCCCAGTTGGTCGCCGCCCTCGGCCCATTTCAGGCCCAGGATATCTTCGATCTCCCGGCCCGATTCGATTTCCTTTAGCGGAAGCAGCAACTCCACGCCGAAGCGGGCGTACAACTCCTGATAGGCTTCCTGGGCCGCAGCCACCTGGTTGAGCTTTTGGCGTCCGTCGTGAGAAAGCCGCTCACCGGCGATGACCGGGGCGTTGCCCAGCAGGCGAGACAGGGGCAGGCGGGCGGCGTGCAGATAGAGATGGCAGCCCGGGCAGACCGGACTGAAGCCGAAGCGGGCGGTCAGTTCTTGCAAATAGCGCCCGTTCAGGGCCCGCCAGAAGCCGGGCGATCCCATGACCAGGGGTGGGGCCAGCTCCACCCCCTGGGGCAGCCGGCCGGCCAGGCGCTGCCAGGCGCGTTCCACCTCGGACCAGGTCCCGTACTCGCTGCCGGTGTACACGTAGGAGGGCAGCAGGGTCCTAAAGCCGCGGTCAGCCACGGCCTTGAGGGCGGCGGCCACGCTGTCGCGGCCAGCCAGTTCCACCAGGGCCAGCTCCGGCGCGGCCCTGAGCCGCTCCATCTCCTCTGGAGGCAGCATCCAGCCAGGCAGGTCGATGAGCATTTCGGGCTTGTTTAAAAATACCTGATCCAGGCTGGGGTTCATGCTCACTTCCCTATCAAGAGAGGCAGTTCGGGTGCGGGGTAATGGGGCAGGTCTTGGGGGTTGTCTCTGAGGCCCCAAAGCTTGCCCCGGTCCAGGCCGTTTAGAATCACATGCATCAGGTCACTGCCCAGCAGGAGCCCCAGGGCGCCGGCGGCGCAGGTTACTTCGTCAAAGCCATTGGCCCGGTCGCGCCACACATCCGGGCCGTGCAACAACAGCGGCGAGGGTTCGCCCGAGTGCACCATCTGGCCGGAGCTGGCCGTGGCGTGGTCGCCGGTTATCACCAGCAACAAGCCAGCTCGCCGCAACTGGGGGAGCACTTGGCCCAGGCCGGCGTCCAGCGACTGGATCACCTTTTTTTTCAGCAGCGGGTCCTTTTGGTGGGCCGCCTCGTCCGGGGTCTTGGTGTGCACGTGGATCAGGTCGAAGTCAGGCAAACGCTCCAAGGCCAGGCCCAGCTTGGCTTTGAGGTCATCGCCCGGGTCCGGTGCTTGGTGCAACACCACCGCCTCGGCGCCCAGGGCCAGAAACACCCCGCGATAAATGGACGCCGAAGAGATGGACAGCACCTTGAGGCCCCAGCGCTCCTTTAGCGGAGGTATGTCCTTGGCCTGCCCGGCCCTTTGGGTGATCATCGCGTTGACCGGCGAGGTGGCCTCCTGGTTCAGGGCATGCGCGGCCAGGGTGCGGTGGGCCCAGGTCAAGTACTCTGATAGCAAAGCGCTGGTGTTTTGGGCGCTGGGGTCGCCGGCTGCCTCTTGCCAGGGCTGCGGCGCCAACAGGGGCCGGCCCTTTAACATGGGGTCGCTGTCAGTCACCCGGGGTGAGACCGAGCCGCTCAGGGCCAGGATGCCGCTGGGTCCCTTGCTGCGGATCAAACGGGCCTTGCCCCTCTCCGAGCTAAAGGCGGCCACCGCCTCAATTAGAGCATCAGCTTCCTCTTCGGGCAGGGGTGGCTTCTTCTTCTGCAGGAGCAGGCGGTCTCCCTCAGGCTGGCAGCGGGCCAGATGGGCCAGGAGCAGCACTTCGCCGGCCTCGAAGGGCACCCCTTCACCCAGGGCCTCCAGATAGCCCCGCCCGGGGAATTCTTGGGGCGAATAGCCCATCATGAAGAAATGGGCTGCCTCGCTGGGCAGGGCCCGGCCCGGCCTCAGGGCGTGAAAATGACCACAGGCCCCGTCCGCGGCCAATTGGTCCAGGTTGGGGGTGTGGGCCGCCTGCAGCGGGGTCAGACCATTCAAAGAGGCCTGCGCCCGGTCAGCCAGGCCGTCCAAAAGGAGCAGAATGCATTTTCTCTGGCCCGCGTGCATGAGCCCTTTCTCCCGGGCAACTGAAGTCGGTTCACTAATAATAGTTATAAACAAAGGTTCCCAGCAAACCCAATTGAAAATACCGATATCTGGGCCAGGCGAGGCTGCTGACTGATAACTTGCCTTTTGCAGGGCGGCGTGTTTAGTTTTGGGGGCGCCGGCCAAACCACCAGCGGAGGCAAGCATGACCCAGATGCGCCAACGGGCTAGGGAAGGGCTCAAGGCGGGCGATCGTTTCAGCGTCACCCGCACCTTCAGCCAGGCTGAGACCGAGGCCTTCGGCGACCTCACCCGGGACTACAACCCAGTGCACTATGACAAGGCGTTCGCCGGCATCAAGGGTTACGACAGGCTCATTCTGCACGGCCTGCTCACCGCCAGCATGATCTGCGAAATCGGCGGGCAGTTGGCCTGGCTGGCCACCCGCATGGATTTTCAATACTTAAAGCCGGTGTATTTCGGCGACACCATCACCTGCCAACTGACCATCAACGAGCTGGATGAAAGAGGCTGGGCCAAGGCTGAGGCGCTGTACTTCAACCAGCACGGGGAGATGGTGGTCAGCGCCCATCTGGAGGGACAATTGCCCGGTCCGGTCGAGCAAGAGCGTTTGGCTCAGATGATCAGCGCCGGCGACCCCACCAACAAGCTGGGCTAACCCGGATATTTCACGAAGGTTGGACGGCATTGGCGATGCGGGTAGCATTTATCGGTGTGTTATGAAAAAAACGTCTACGCTATCAGTGTACAGTT
>JANQFN010000352.1 GCA_028277825.1 Desulfarculaceae bacterium | reverse complement strand
GGCGTCGCATTCGCTCTGCAGACGTTGCAAGTCTTCGCGTCCCACCATTTTAAGGCCCAGCTCCTGGGCCACCTGCTGGGCTATTTCATCACCTAAACTGCCCACCTGACGGGAAATTGTAACTATTGCCATGCGGTTATTCTCCCTCGGTTTTTTAAAACACGTGCTGTAACCTTTGCCAGCAAACTCCATGAGGCGGCTCAGGTCGGCTCCTTAAGACGCTTTGGCGATGGTGCCTGCCGTGGTTTTATGGCGCTGTTTGTGATTTACGTTTTCCTAAATGATCAAAGTTGAGCCGGCTACCAGCAACAATAGCAATATGACCAACTGGAACTGCTTCTCGCTGACCCGGCCGTGCATCCATTCCCCCAAAACTATGCCTACGGGCAGAGCCGGCAGCAGCCAAGCCGTGAATTTCAAAGCCGAGTAATCCAGGCGCTCATTGATGGCGAAGGCGGCAATGAGAACCGTGTTCATCGAGCCCCATACCGTACACAAGGTTGCCCGAAAGGCCGACTTGACCAGGGAACGCCGGCTTAGGGAGTAGACCAACAAAGGTCCCCCAGTGGCGTAAATCGCCTGACAAACACCTGCCAAAAACTGCCAGATGGCAGAGAGCCAAAGGGGGAAGTTAGAACGGGATGTCTTTGCTGGTTTGATTGTACGCAGAAGTCGGGCGCCGGCAAAGACCACGATCAAGCCGCCCAGAATTTTCTTGAGGGGCAACTCCTCCAGATAAGGGAAAAGCCATAGCCCCACTATCAGCCCCACGCACATAAAGGGCAGCACTTGTTTGAGCAAAAGACCCCATTCAACATGGCCGCGGTGGCGCAGTACGAGGTAGGAGTTCATCAAAAGATTTATAACCACATAGACCGGCACCAGCCGTTCGATGGGATAGAAGTGAGCCCCGAGCGTGATGGCAACCATGGCTCCGGCAAAGCCGGAGAAGGTCTCCACGGTGCAGGCGACAAAGATCACCGCCGCCATTATTAGGGTCAGTTCCGTCATGACGGCTCACAAAGCAGCAGGGCTGTTTGGGTGAGTCGCTGCATCAGTTATTTGTGTCTGGCTGCCCAAGAATATCCTGGGCATGTTTTAAGGCCTTGGCAGCACGCCGAAATATGATCGGCACCAGCAATTGTGGAGCCATGCATTTTTTACCGGCCGGCGAAAGCATCATTGCACCTCCTTGGTCGAAATCCCTGCCCGCCGATGGGTACGCCGCTTTGATTGAGACCAACAGAGATTCTTTGCAGATAAGCCTGGTCGCGTAGCGCTCATATATGCGCGCCGCGTTTTCATAATGTCCCCAAACCTTCCCTACGGCTTTCGCCTGGGCAGACAAGCTATCCGCCTGCCTGTCTCGCAAAAAGCTCTCCACTTTTTTCGCGCTCTGCCCATAGGCTCGGAGATAGCCTGCCCGGGTGACACAACACTCTGTCAGGTTTTTAAGCCGTGACAGATTACCCAGGGCCTCCCGGGCGGAAGAACCCTGAGCAGATGGCGGCACAGCAAACAAAAGCAAGAGGAACATGGCGCCAAACAAAAACCGCCATGTTATTTGTTCCATTTTAATCCCCAGATCCTCGGACCCATTTATACCCAGTTCCAGACTAGCTCCCTTGCCCCGCAATCTCAGGCGGGTTGCCGGGGTCCATCGGTGTTAAAACTTGCGACCCGACTATTTGCTCCAAAAGAGCCGCGGCCGATAGCAGGGCAGCTTCCCCCCGGGGCGGCCCCACCATCTGCAGTCCCACCGGTAGCCCGGACTCCGTAAAGCCAATAGGCAATGACAAGGCCGGGCAGGAGGTAAGGCTGACGGCGTAGGTGAGCGCCAGCCAGTTGAAGTAGGAATCAAGAGGCACGCCGTCCACCTCGGTCAGGTAGCGAAGATTAACATCAAAGGGCGCGGTCACCACAGCCGGACATAGCAGCAGATCATAAGTGTCAAAAAAATCCACCGTGTTTTGATAAAGCCCGCCGCGAGCCTTCTCGGCTTCGGCAATCTCCGGGGCGCTTAGACTCAGGCCCTGCTCTATATTGCCGATCACCTCTGGCTTGAGCAGGTGGCGGTGCCGGGCCAACAGGGGAGCATAAGCGGCCACGTACAGAGCGGCCCGAAGCGTACTGAAAATCTCATGGCTGCCGTCGAGGTTTGGGCAGGCATCATTCACCGCCACCCCCAATTCCTCGAAACGTCTGGCGGCCCGGGCGCAAATCGCACGCACCTCGCCCTCCACCGGGGCCAGCCCCAGGTCTGGGCTGAAAGCAACCCTGCGGGGAACCGTGGGTTCGTCCACCGCATGCAGGAATAGGCTTTCGGGCCGGGCCAGCGAAAGCGGGTCTCGCGGATGACGGCCTACCTGAGCATCCAGCATTAGGGCCAGATCGCCCACATTGCGTGCCATGGGGCCAACTACGGACAGAGTCTGCCATGGGGTGACCTCCGGGCCGAAAGCCACTCGGCCCGGTGTTGGCCGCAGACCCAACACGGAACAAAAGCTGGCCGGTATGCGCAGGCTGCCGCCCAGGTCCGTGCCGCTGGCCAGCCAGACCTGGCCAGCTGCCAGGGCCGCGGCCGAGCCGCCCGAGGAGCCACCCGCCGACTTATCGGTGTCCCATGGGTTCAGCGTGGCACCAAACACTTCGTTGAATGTGTTCCCCCCGCTGCCAAACTCGGGAGTATTGGATTTGGCTATAATCATGGCGCCATTGGCCTCCAACGTCTGCACGTCGAGGTCGGAGACCGTGGGCACATGATCGGCAAAAATGGGTGAGCCGAAGGTAGTGCGCATCCCGGCCACATTTTGCAGGTCCTTGATGGCAATGGGCAGGCCATGCAAGTGCCAAGGGGGTCTGTCTTCCGGGCCAACCCGTTGCAAGTCCACGGCTCGCTCCAGAGCGCGTTCCAGGCAGAGGGTGGGTAAGGCGTTAATTTTGTCGTCGGTGGCCTCTATGCGCTCCGCCGCCGCCCGGACAAGCTCCTGGGGACTGACCTGGCCGTTTTTCAGCAGGGTCACCGCCTGCCTTGCACTTAGGCGAAAAAGCTCCTCCACCGTCTCTCCCTGCTGCAATCATCTGGATCAGGGCTTATTCTGGCATGGAGTCGCTTTTGGTGGCCTTCATGGCGGCCATCATGTTGCGGCTAACCTGCTCCCAGAAAGACTCTATGGTCTCACCCTGATAAGAGAAAAAGCCTTTCCCCGACTTGATCCCCAGATCACCCTGTTCAACTTTTTCCTGGATCATAATAGAGGGCTCAAAAACGGGATTTTGGGTTTCTTGGTACATGTATTTTTGGATGTTGAGAATGGTATCCAGGCCGCACATGTCCACAAATCGTATGGGCCCCACGCTGGCCAGACGCAAGCCGAAGCCATTCTTCACCACGGCGTCAACGTCTTCGGCGGTGGCAGCACCGCTCTCCACCAAATCCAAGGCAGCCTTGACCAAGGAAAACTGTAGGTAGTTGTGGATGAAACCGGGGGTGTTGCTACAGGGCACGGGCACTCTGCCCGCCTGCCGCAAGAGGCCCATGGTCAAGGCATAAGCTTCCTCAGACGTTTTATCACCCCTGACCACCTCCACCAGGGGGCTGAGCGGGGCGGGGATGGTCCAATGGGTTACCAAGGCCCTCTCCGGAAATCTCATTTCCGAGGTGATTTGGTTGATGTCCATGGAGGAGGTGTTGCTGGCCACCACCACATCCCGGCCGCAAAGTTCACCGCAACGGCGGAAAATATCCTGCTTTATCTCCATTATTTCGGGGACTGCTTCGGTGACATAGTCCACGGCAACCACCGAGTCCTCCAAAGATAGGCTGAAGGTTATGCGGGATTTGGCCTCCTTAGCTTCCGATTGGCCAAGGCCGCTGTGTTGTTGCATCTGCTCCAGAAGGGATGAAAGCTTGTCCTTTGCCATGTCCAGTGCCGCGGAGTCTATGTCCACGCCGGCCACCTGATAGCCCGCCAGGGCGAACCCCAGAGCGATACCAGGCCCCATCACTCCCCCTACGCCCACTACCGCAACGTTGTTGATATCCGCCAAACGCATTTTGTCGTTCTCCTTTTGAGCCCGCGACAAGGCACCGGCAGGCATGGCGTCAGACTTGCGCCGCCGCCGATTAGCTGCCGAGAGCTCTGGTGATTTTATGCTTCTGCCGCGGCCGAGGAAGACTGGGAGCGTTCACCACTGGTGCGGCCGCTGAAGCGAATCCAGGCGAGCAAAGCCGCGCCGATTACCAGGTAAATAGTTAGGACTAAGCCAGAATGCCCCACCAAATACCACATTCCCAAGATACTGATTGCCAGGGCAAGGCACCGTTCTAGGGGGTTTAGCCTTCTTAGGAAAAACCCAAACAGGCATATGCCCAGGAAAAACATGCAGGACAAGGTGGCGGCGAATGCCCACATGCCGGCCAAGGTGACATTGGGGAAGATGAGTAAATCTGAGTTATAGATGAAGACAAAGGGGATCAAAAAAGTGGGAATGGATATTTTGAGCGAATCTCTGGCGGTACCCAGAAAGGTCCCACCCGAGAGTTTCGCTGCCGCCAGGCAGCTTATGGCCACCGGAGGGCTGATGGTGGAGAATACGGCAAAGTAGAAAACGAACAGGTGGGCGTGCAGGGCCGGCACCCCCATCTCCTGTAGAAAAGGCGCCAGCGTCAGAGCCACCACCAGGTAGGCCACCGGCGTGGGCAGCCCCATGCCCAAGATGAGCGAGACAACCATGGTGCCCATCAGTATGAAGATCAGGTTGTGGGGCACGGCGCCGCTCAAGACCGCGCTCAGTTTGCCCGCTAAGTTGGTAATGGTAGCCATTTGGGCAATGGGTCCGATGGCCAACAGCAGCAGACACAGTATGGTGCACACTTCCAGCCCGTTGCCGAAGCCGTCTTTGATGGTCCTCAACGATGGCCGGTAGGGGCCTTGGGCAAGACTTAAGGCCAGCATGACTCCAATGCCGGCCAAGGCGGCGATGTTGGGTGAGTAGAACATGAGCAGCAGCACCAACACGGTTGAAAAGGATATTGCAAAGGTGGGCAGGAGTCTGAAGATCATTTTCATCTCAACGTGCTCAAGCAAATAACCTAAATTCAGGCGCCTGGCCGCCAACAAGATGGCTATCACTATGCCGCCCACGAATAAGAAGGCGGGCAGGGTGGCGTTCATTGCCACGGTCACGTAAGGGATGTTCAAGAAGGCCGCGATGATGAAGGCTGCCAATCCCAGGATGGGTGGCAAGAATTGCCCCGAGGTTGAGGCCACCGCTTCCACGGCCCCGGCCAAATCCGGGGGATAGTCGTGCTTTTTCATCATGGGGATGGTCAATTGGCCGGTGAGCATGGTGTTGGAGACCGCCTGACCCATAACCGCGCCGGTCATGGCGCTGCCCACAATAGCCGGGAAGGCTGCTCCGCCCTTGACGTAACGACCAACCCATTTACCCAACTCCACCACCAGAGGCAACATCCCGATGCCGATCAAAAGGGCGGCGAAGATGATAAGAAAGAATATCTTGTCCGCGGCCAACGGTACGAACCAGAACACACCGCCTATGGTGCTCATGCCCATGTAGCTCATTGAATAGGAAGTGGTGAATTCAGCGTGAGATAGCGTGGGGATTTGCAGGAGGTGTCCCCAGAACACATAGGCGATGGACAAAGCTATCATGGAAGTGAGGATGACGCCCCAGTGAAACCAAGTCATAAGCAGTATGGTCGCCAACATTAGCCAGCCCACTACTATGTCCGGATCTTCCATGAAGGGCTGTATGGCGTTGAGCCGCAGGGCGTGAAATCTTAAATATGCGCCTACGTAGATGCTTACGCTGCACACTATCAAGAAAAAAATGAGGGTCACCCAAAATTTTAAACCTTGTTCAGTCTTGGCCAAAATGTTGCGAATCGTCAGGATCGAGGACAGAATTAGAACGCCCAAAACAAAGGTGGTGTAATGCTGGGAAGGGTCCTGAAACAGCTCAACGATGGTTGTTATAATATAGATGGAAAAAAGGGTTCCCAGGATCATGAAGCTTCTATTGAGTATTGCTATAGCTTTGTGCCTCATCCTGGCATCCTTTCCACTATTTATAAAACCCTACGGGCGTCGATTCCGTTAAAAGGCAAGGGCCAAAAACTCCATCGCCATATAGTCTGATTTGAAGTGAGCGGCCTTCCCCCCGCGAGGAGGGATATTTTTGGGGGGAAGGCGCTCGGTTAACAATCGGTCACCAACCTATTTTTCCCACCAAAGTTTGATAGGGGGAGATGACTTTCTCTTGTCCCACCAGCCTAATTCTTTATAGGCCTTGATGGCACCAGGATGTGCATTCTTCTCCGTCAAACCGCCCACCATCAACTCCGGGCTCCAGATCTTCCACAGGCCGTGTAGTTTGGCCATCTGGGGGCCGTACTTGGCCACGGCCATAACCAATTTATAAGCCAGATCATCGGGGAAGCTGGCTTCACAGGCCTTGAAGCCGCGATCCGCCGCCACGTTCAGCGGCTCAGTCTGACCGGGCAGGGTTCCCGCGGGCACCTTGATAGGAATGTAAGCGGTGCCGAACTTCTTGTTCAGTTTTTCGACCACCTCGGGCTCCATGCCGATATAGTAGAGCTTGCGTCCCGAGGCCTCCAAGTTGCGCATGGGACCGGCGATCAGCCAGTGTTTTTTATGAGGTTCGGCCCCCATGCCCATGACGATGGCATCAACTTTGCCATCGAGGAGCTCCTCAACTTCCTTGGCGGGGCCAAGATAGTAAATTTTGGTGTTTTCGGGGGTGATGCCATAGCCGTATTCCAGGTCCATGCGGGCGTTCATGCCCCAATCGCTCTGGGTGCGCAGCCCTAGACCCAGCTTCTTTCCCTTTAGGTCTTCCATTTTTTTGAGCTTGGGGTCGAAAGTCACCCACCAGTGGCCCTGGGTCCACCAGGCCTCGCCATAAAGCAGAAGGAACTTAGCCTTGATGGATTTGGGGAAGAACTCCTTGAACGGTCCGGACCCGCCCAAGGGGGCAAAGTTGAGCATGTCGTCTTCCGTGCCGAAGACGGTGTTCTTCCATCTCCTTTTGTTCTGGCCCATCTCTCGAAGGTTGTAGACGTATCCCGGTGTCTCTTGGGCTCGCAGGATGAAGCTGGGGTCTTTGCGGGCGATCAAGCCGCCCAGAATGGTATCTCCCTCCAGGGGGCCACAGCCCAATGGGCAGACCAGAATGGTCACTATGTCGGGTTTTTTGGC
The DNA here is from genome assembly GCA_028277825.1 of Desulfarculaceae bacterium. GTDB lineage: Bacteria > Desulfobacterota > Desulfarculia > Desulfarculales > Desulfarculaceae > Desulfoferula. The sequence goes on along the minus strand of JANQFN010000352.1, from coordinate 12,864 downwards.
TTGGACGGGTGTTGAGAACCCGGCCAGCACGGCGATGGAGACCAAAAGTCCCAAAGCCGCTATTAACAATTTTCCCCTAGACTCTTTTCTCATAGCAATCCTCCCTTTGGCTCTCTTCTTGGACTCAAGGTTTGTGTGCTTAAATTTCTTTGAACTTCCCTCGTAATAAATTTAGGTTGTCAGTCCTCTAGGCATGTGATTTCGGGGGCCAACGCGCCGACCCCTAGTTTCCCAACCTTAGAAGTTCGCGGGCATCTTCCGGAGTGGCCACCTCCCGGCCGTACTCCCGGGCCAGGCTTACGATGCGCTCCACGAATTGAGCGTTGTTGTCTGCCAAAACGCCGCGCGAATAGTAGATATTGTCCTCCAAACCCACCCGGATGTGTCCGCCCATGATCATGCCCATCATTGACATGGGCAAATGGCCCTTGCCGATGCCGATGACCGACCAGGTGGCGTCGGAGGGAAGGAATTCGAGCATGTGCAGCAGGGTCTGGGGCGTGGCAGGAGCCCCCCAAGGGGTGCCCAGGACGAATTGGAAGTGAAGAGGGTCCAAAAGCTTGCCCTGGTCACGCATGCGCAGGGCGGTCACTATCATGCCGGTGTCAAACACCTCGATCTCGGGCTTGACCCCGGCCTCGATCATCTTTTCGGCGGCCACATCCAGGAAATCGGGCGGGTTGCTGAAGACGCCGCCGCCCAAGTTAATGGAGCCCGCGTCAAAGGAGGCCAATTCGGGCTTTAGCTCCAAGGGGACCAGTCTGTGTTCATAAGGGAGGTTGCGGCCCGCGATGCCCGAGGTGGTCAGGCACAAGACCAGATCGGTCTTTTCCCTGAGCGGCTCCACCACTTGCCGGTACAATTCCAGGTCCTGAATTCCTTTACCCGTTTCGGGATCGCGCACGTGAATATGCACGATTGCGGCGCCGGCCTCGTAGCTCTCCAGGCAGGCCTGGGTTATTTCCTCGGGCGTGTAAGGAATATTGGGGACGATGTCCCTCATGTTCCGGCTGCCGGTTACCGCGGCGGTGATGATTACTTTTTCCATTTTGCTCGCCTTGCCTTACGTTTAGAGGCTAATCCCACTGGGGCCGTTTATTGCAGGGTCAGCGAGAAGTCCCCCTTTTCAATGTGTATATAGGCGCTGTCCTTCCTCTGGGTCAGCTCGTGGATCAGGGCCATCAGGGGCTTGTCGCCACGCGGGTAGTCATATTCACCCGGCCCCTTGGCCAGCACCTCATCCACCGCCTGCTGATTGGAGGACAGCACCCGCAGCAGGAATTCATCGTCGGACAGGTTGGGACCAAACTCCGCGCGGACCTCTTCCAGCGTGGCCTGCGGGGGCTCCCAGTTCAAAAGCTCCTGGGTGCGTGGCATTTTCATGATCCTGTCTTTGACAGCCTCTTCCACCGGAGCGGCCAATTCACCGTAATGACCCAGCACGTATTTGATCACCTCGTCGGTGACCACTGCGTAACGCTCGTCGGCGGAAAGGTTCAGGATGGCCTGGGCACCGATGTATTGGGAAAGCGGGGTGACCATAATGGGATAACCCAGTTCTATGCGGATCTTGGTCATCTCCTCCAAAAGCGCGGGCAACTGATCCTCGATTCCCCTTTTGACCAACTCGGCCCGGTAGTTGGACATCATGCCCCCGGGCACCTGGTGCTCATATTGGAACAGGTCGTATTCCACCGGCGTTCCCACGGGCAGCCCTTCCCTATGGGCCACGTAGCGGAAATGCTCGGTCATGTCCTTCAGGGCCTTTTCGTCCACCTGGGCCTCAAAGCCCAAACGGCGGGCGTTTAGCAAGACATTGTCGATATTGGGCTGGGAGGGCCCGTTGGCCATGGGCGCCACCGCCGTGTGCAGGGACTCCACGCCCAGCTTGATGGCTTCCAGGTAGCAAAGGGGGGCCAGGCCGGTGGTGCAGTGCGCATGAAGCTCCAGGGGGATGCCATTGATCTTTTTCATGATGGCCGGCACCAGGGTCCTGGTGCGCTCCGGGGTAAGGAGCCCGCCCACATCCTTTATAAAGATGCGGTCAGCGCCGGCCTTGGCCATTTCCAGGGCCTTGTTGGCGTAATACTCATCGGTGTGCACCGGGCTGTAGGTGTAGATCAGGGCCACCATGGTGCCCATGCCGGCTTTCTGGGACCACTTGATCGCCTTTTTTATCTCGGTCATGTCATGGCAGGGATCATTGATTCTGATCCGGCGGGCGCCTGCCTCGGCTATCTTGATTGCCCAAAATTCGGTTATCGAATCAGGCACCGTCCCGAAGTTGCGCAGCACTCCGCCCACCACCAAAGGCGTGTTGGGCATGGCCTTGGCCATGAGCCGGATCCTTTCCCAGGGATTCTCCCCCAGGTTGCGCACGCACCAGTCCATGCTGATCAGAGCCATGAAGTCCGAAGATTCGAAACCGACCTTGTCAACTTCCTCCGCGATGGGCAGCATCATGGCCGTGGTCATGCGGCCGTTCCACAGGCTCTGGGGGGCGTCGCGCAGGGAAGTGTCCACGAAGGTGATTTTTTTCATTCCGGCTGCTCCTTTTGAGCTTTGAGATATTTTTCCAGCCAGCGGGTGTTGGTTTTGCCCTCCCGGAAGGCGGCTTGTTTAATGACCTGGGACAGGAAGGGAATGGTTGTCTCCACCCCGGAGACCTGAAATTCATCCAGGGCGAGCTGCATGCGTTCGATGGCTTGATCCCGGTCCTGCCCCCAAGTGATGAGCTTGGCCAGCAGGGAATCATAGTAAGGAGGCACCAGATATCCCGAGTAGCAGTGCGTGTCCACGCGGACGTGCTCTCCCGGGGGTCGCTTCCATTTCTCAATGCGGCCCGGGCAGGGTTGAAAGTCGTTATGGGCCGACTCGGCTGTAATACGGCATTCCACGGCGTGACCGGTCAGGCGCACCTGGTCCTGTGAAAGACTGAGCGGCTCACCGCTGGCGATGCGCAGCTGTTCCTGCACCAAGTCCACGCCGGAGATCATTTCGGTGACAGGGTGCTCCACCTGTATTCTGGTGTTCATCTCCAGAAAGTAGAATTCCCCCCTATCCTGGTCCAAAACGAACTCCACGGTGCCCGCGCCTTCATAGGCAATGCTTTCGGTGATGGTCACCGCGGCTTGGCATATATCCTCCCTGAGTTGGGCTGATACGGCCGGCGAGGGCGCCTCCTCGATAACCTTCTGGTAGCGGCGTTGGATGGAGCAGTCCCGTTCGCCCAGGTGAATCACGTTGCCCTGCTGGTCGCCAAGGATCTGAACTTCGATATGGCGCGCGTTGGGGATGTATCTCTCCAGAAACAAAGTGCCGTCGCCAAACGCCGCCTCCACCTCGGCCGAGGTGGCGTCCAACAGCCCCGGCAACTCGGCCGCCTCGTTGACCACTACGATTCCCCGGCCTCCGCCGCCAGCTGCTGCTTTCAAGAGCAAGGGAAAACCGATCTCTTGGGATAATTCCGTGGCCTGTTGGGGGTCGGACACTTTTTGCGAGCCGGGGATGGTGGGCAATCCCAGGTCCCTGACCATCTGACGGGCCATGAGCTTGTTGCCCATGTCCCGCAGGGTCTGGCTGGAGGGCCCGATGAACTTGATCCCGTTTTGTTGGCAGGCAGTGGCCAATTGGGGTTGTTCGGCTAAAAATCCGTAGCCCGGGTGAATGGCGTCCGCCCCGGTCCCCAGGGCCGCGGTGATCAGCACCCCTATATTGAGATAGCTTGCCGATGATTGGGCGGGCCCGATGCACACGGCACGGTCCGCCAATTGGGCGGGCAGGCTATCCCGGTCGGCCTCGGATACGGCCAGGACCGTAAAAATGCCCAATTCCCGGCACGCCCTGATCACCCGATTGGCGATTTCGCCCCGGTTGGCTATTAGGACCTTGGAAATGTTGCCCATGGACTTCTGATGGCCTTTCAGTTGCTCTCGGGCTCGATCAGGAAAAGAAGCTGGCCGTGCTCCACCATGGCCCCGTTGTCCGCGCAAATCTTGGCCACCCGCCCCTTGACACCCGCCTTGATATGGTTGAACAGCTTCATCACCTCGATGATGCACACGGTGTCGTTCTCCTCCACCAGATCGCCCTCTTGAACAAAGGGAGGAGACTCGGGTTTGGGGGATTGGTAAAAAACGCCCAGGGTGGGTGCGGTGATAGGGGTTAGACCCTCTTCAATAGCTGGTTCTGGTGCCCTGGTTGGAACTGGCTTCACCACCTCTGGGGCTTCGCCAATTTCTGGGGGGCCGGCAGCCTGAGCGGGCCTCTGGCCAGGTGGTGTTTGAGCCTCGGTACCGGTAGGCGCTTGCGGAGTGGCACAGCCGCCTTTGCGCTTGCTGACAATTAAATGCAAATCACCCGTCTTTAAATTGAGTTCCTCAAAATCAGACGCATCCATGAACCTAAATATCTGTTTAATGTCATCATCGTTCAGGGACATACTCAGGCTCCTTATTTTGATAATCTAAGTAGCTGGCTGACAAAGCGGTTGTCTAGCTCTTGGTCTGGTGTCTTGACTACTCATCATGGGAAACCAGCCAACGGAGAAACTATAAGCAAAACCTATGCCATGAAATTTTGCTCCATTATTTCAGCTACTTAAAAAATTTACATAATTCAATCCCAAGAAAAGTGTCCAAAATACTAGACATGCCCCGCCAGTTTTCGTATAAAAAATTGGACACTCAATACAATGTGGAGAAAAGGCATGATTAGGAAGCTGGCCCTAAATGACTTTCCGATGCCGTTGCAAAATATCCCCCGCACGTTTTCCACGGATGCTTCACTTGCAAGCGTCTTGGAATATTTTCTGAAAAATCCGGACATCAGCACCGCAGTGATTTTGGACTCCGACAAAAAAGTAAAGGGTGTGGTGACCAAGAACGACCTGATAGCACTGCTTAATGATAGATTGCAACTAGCTGATTCGATAGAAAAATTCCTGAGCCAATCCTATCGGCATCTTCTAACGGAAGAAATTGATTTCGCGGAAATTTCCGATTACGTGAAAAATAATTTTGAAGACCTGATCATCCTGGACCAAGAGGGTGCCTGCCAGGGGATGGCAACATCCTGGGATCTTGCCAAGTTATTAATCAAGGAGCGAGAGGACCAGGAAAATATGTATAAGGCGCTTTTGGATTCGGCGCATAACGGTATTGTTGTGGTCGATCGCCAAGCCAACGTTGTCTTATTCAATAAAGCAGCCGAAAAGATGCTGGGAAACAAGTCCACTGAAGTGGTGGGGCGGCCGGTCACAGACGTCATTTCCAACAGCCGCTTGCCGGTTGTATTGAAAACCGGCCAGCCTGAAATCACTAAACGCCACTACAAGGGCGAGCTTGCCTTTCTGACCAACCGCACACCCATAGTTTGCGAGGGCTCCCTTGTAGGGGCCATGGCCCAATTCGTGGATTTGGCCCAACCCGATGATCTGCTGGAAGAGCTCAGCGACTTCAACGATTTCATAAACGTGATGGAAATGGTGTTGGACAATGCTTATGTGGGCCTGATTTTCTGCGATGCCAAAGGGGTAATTCGCTTCATGAATCGACTCTACGAGGAACTTTTGGGCACTGACCGGCAAGAAACTTATGGCAAACACATTACCGAATATTTTCCTGACTCCCGCTTACCGGTAGTAATCAAGACAGGTAAAGCAGAGTTGGGATGGAAGTACAGATTTCAAAATAAGACGACCTTAGTTGTCAACCGAATACCTATAACCAAAAAGGGTAAGTTGATCGGCGCAATTGCTCAGTGCATCTTCCGGGACATATCAGAATTGAAAGACATGGCCCGCAAATTAGATCTTTTAGAAAATAAGGTACGAGATTACGAAAGCGAGTTAAAGAATTTACTGACTCCCCATTACACTTTCGATGACATCCTGGGCAACAGTGAATCTTTGGTCAAAATAAAACGGCTGGCAAAATTATATGCTCGGACAGACGCTCCCGTGCTTATCACTGGAGAAACCGGTACCGGCAAGGAGTTATTTGCCCACGCCATCCATGGGGCCAGCAGTCGCAGCGGGGAGGCTTTTGTGTGCCTTAACTGTGCCGCATTACCGAGCGAACTGGTAGAGTCCGAGCTTTTCGGTTACGCACCCGGAGCATTCACCGGAGCTCACAGGCGTGGCAAGATTGGAAAAATGAGGTTGGCTCACCGTGGCACCCTATTTTTGGACGAAATTGGAGACCTACCTTTGCCAGTGCAAGCTAAGCTGCTGCGAGTGATTGAACAAAAAGTGGTTGAAAGGGTGGGCGGGGTGCACCCCACGGCTGTGGACTTTAGACTGCTGGCTGCCACCAACAGGGATTTGCCATCATTGATAGAAGAAGGCAAATTTCGGGAGGATCTATATTACCGTCTTGGAACCATGATTCTGCAGGTACCGCCTTTGAAGGAGCGATTAGAAGACATCCCTCTTCTTGCAAAGCATTTTATACGGCAGAATGTCCTGAACCGTATAGACATTTCCGATCGGGCCTTGGGTGTTTTAATGAAACAAGATTGGCGAGGAAACATAAGGGAACTCAAAAGCATCATAGAAAGAGCTGTGAGCCTGGTGGAAGAAGGCCATACCATTAAAAAAGAGCACCTAAGTTCTTATTTCTTGGGGAATGCTCACTCCGAATTACCTGATGAATCGGACCACAAACTCCCACTCAAAGAAAACCTTCGAGTTGAGGAGCGAAACACCATCCTCAAGGCCTTGCAGATTTGTGGAGGCAACAAATCCAAATCAGCCCGCATGTTGGGCATATCCCGCTCGCTCCTTTACAATAAACTTAAGCAATATGAAATCGATCCGTCGGAGTTTACAGCGTAATCTTTTAAACTTTGCCCCAAAAATTACGCCTCAATAATTCACCGGTATCGGGTAACCTCTGCCTAGATTTCAGATTGAAAATAGATGATATTGTGGTGCCGGGCACGCGGTCATTCATAATTTGGCTTCTGGGATGAAACTTATAAGGTCTCCCCTGATAATGTACCCACTGGCCACAGTGAGGTTTTCAGCTAAAAGCTTCATTCTGCCGAATTTTCTATTGGTACAAGGAGGACATGCTATAACAAAATCTGTCTTCAATATTGGCCTCGATCAAAAACAGAATAAATAACGCTCCCAATGTATATTTTTCCTCTCCCAACAATCAGCCAAAAATTCCATTGAATACCTCATCGCATGCTATTTTGAATAAGTTCTTTGCGTCTGGAGGTACCTATGTCGAAGAAAGATTCAAAATCGACCCGCCACTCCCACACCAAGAATGGAAAATTAGTTACATCCATCTCAATTGATCGAGATGTAATTGCAACCCTACGGAGCGCTGCCGCTATAAGAGCCAACAAGTTCGGCGGCCGCATATCCGTAAGTGCTGTTGTCGAAGACCTAATACTGCTCTATCTCGAAAAATTGGTAGTGGCTTATGATGAGATGGAATTAGATAATTAATAGCCTATTAATTCTCACCTACACGCAAACAAGCCCAATACAACTAGTTTAAATTGCTAGCTTTTTATTCGTAAAATCCAAGTCCAGAAACAGAATACAATATTAGTAGTGGATAGGCAGAGGGGCTAAAGCAGGACGTCAACAAGCGTCGCCCCTTTGCAGCCTGATGATATTAGGTTTTTATTTCAATTACTTGCAAGAACAGTGCACATAACTTGGAGCAAACACTTGGACATCCTCTTTCCGCCAAGGAGGTCGCAGAATTCCTCCGAGTTGATATTCGAACCGTGCGAAAGTACGCTGATGACTTGGGCGGCGTGTCCCTTTGTGGACGTCTCACGTTCTTTGACAAAAGAATAGTGGAGGTAATTAATGCCCTCGAAGATCAAAAAGAGGGGCAAGGTACGCTGGCTGGCGTGTGTGAAAAGACAGGGGCGCAGGCAACAGAAGCTGTTCGACAGCAAAAGCGAAGCCCGCGCCTGGGAGGAGAGAGTTCGAGCAGAACTGAATCGCTCCAACCAAGCCGCGATCGCCACGGGCTCCTTAATTGAATGGGCTGAAGCCTATCTCGATTATGTAAGCCCACCCCGCTTTGCCCTGAGCACTTACAGCGAGAAACGCGATGTTTTCCGGCGATTCTTACGATTGGTCCCGCCGGAGACTTTGGTGACTCAATTCAGGTCAAAAGAGGCTTTGAATTATTTGGAGTTTCAAGCAAGGCAACGATCCGGCAACGCTGCGAACAAGGACCGTAAGAATTTGTCTACCGCATGGACTTGGGGAACAGAATTTCACCAGTTTCCACCGAACCCTTTTCTGCGAGTGGATAGGTTCAAGGAGAAACGTGAACCGAGATATGTTCCCCCTAAGGGAGACTTAGACAAAGTGTTGGAGTTGACCGAAGGCCAGGACCGCGTGATGTTGTTGACCTTTCTTTATACGGCAGCTAGGCGCGGTGAGGTTTTCAGACTAAAGTGGGAAGACTTAGATTTTGTTCGGAAGAGAATCCGATTCTGGACCCAAAAACGGGCCGGCGGCGATGTGGAACCCGACTGGTTGCCCATGATCAATGAACTCAAACGGGAACTGCTTTGGTGGCGTGATAAGCACCCCATCGAGCATTCGCCTTTCGTTTTTGCCTGTTTGGATGAAACCCCTTTCTGTGAACCTTACTTCGGCAAACCCTTCAAGGTCAGGCTACATTTCATGAGACGATTGTGCGATAAGGCCGGAGTGAAGCGGTTCGGCTATCATTCCATCCGTCACCTTTCCGCCAGTACACTTTATGAATCGGGGCAGTCATTAGGAGTCATCCAGCAGATCTTAAGGCATAAATCTCCCCGTACTACAGAGCGGTACATCCGCTCTTTGGGGCTGGAGGAAACAAGAGAGGCATTGGAATCCCTGGCAACACCGGTCGCCAAAGTGATTCCGATTAACAAAAAAAGTGCCCACCGCGGTGGTACCGTGGCGGGCAAAAGTACTTCCCCCGAGTACTTCCGGGGAAGCAAACACGGGGATGGGGCAATGTAACCCCATGAAATGATATGGCGTCCCCAGCGGGATTTGAACCCGCGTCGCTGGCGTGAAAGGCCAGCCAGAGGGCTGATTCAGGCCATTTTAAGCTGAGTTAAGCTGGTTTCGCGAGGTTTTGCCGGAGTTAACTGTAGCCAGAACTGTAGCCAAGGAATCAACGGAGGGATCGGGAAACGATGATACTAAACAAGTGTTGACATATAAGTATTGCTGCCTTACCCTGGAGATGTCCCCCCAAGCAGAGCCCATTGTCATCGTGTCATCTCCGGAGTGGCAGGTGAGACCAAATCACGTTAAAAACCGGCATGTTGTCCATTTAAACATCGCCGACTTCGCAGCCTCGGTGGAACAGCTGGTGGACACTAGCCTGCAACGCAGGCCCCTTATCGTGGCCCCGCAGGGCATGGCCCGGGCTTTGGTCTATGACATGAGCGAGGAGGCCTACCAGGCGGGAGTTCGTAAGCACATGCCCCTGGCCCGCGCCAGCAAACTCTGCCGCGACGCCAACATCATACCGCCTCACCCCCATTGCTATGAAAAAGCCACCCGGGCGTTGTTCGGCAAGATCAGGCAATACTCCCCTTTGATCGAGACCGAGGAGACCACCGGCCATGTCTTCCTGGACCTTACCGGCACTAAAAGACTGTTCGGCCCGGCCCGGGACGTGGCCTGGCGGCTGCGCCGGGAAATAAAACATCACCTGGGCCTGGATCCCATCTGGGGATTGGCCTCCAACAAGCTGCTGGCCAAGGTGGCCACCAGAACCGTCAAGCCCAAGGGCGAGTGCATCATCTGTCCTGGTGAGGAAGACGCCTTTTTGAGCCCTTTGTCCGTTGACCTGCTGCCGGGCATCGAGCCGGAGGACTTGGCCCTGCTGGGGGATTTCAGCGTCTGGCAGGTCTCCCAGGCCACTGGCTGGGACATCACTCACCTCAAGGTGGTCTTTGGCAAACGCGGCCCGCACATCTACCGGACCCTGCGGGGACAGGATGATTCGCCGGTGCTGCCCCTGGGCCAAAGGCCTCCCGTGGTCTGTCTGGAGCATGAATTCAGCGACGACACCAATGACATCAGGAAAGTCGAAACAGCCCTTTTCCATTTGGTGGAGCAGGCCGGAGCCAGGCTGCGCCAGACCGCCAAGGTAACCCGCAGGGTCGCGGTCATGCTGTATTACAGCGACGGCCTGAAAACAGTGCGGCAGCGCTCCTGTGGGCAGGGCACGGCCAATGATTTCAAACTCTATGAATTGGCTAAATCCGCCCTGAAACTGGCCTGGCTGCGCCGGACCAGGCTGCGCCATGTCAAGCTGGTCTGCGACCGCCTTATGTTTCCCCCGGCCCAAATGGAGCTATTCGCCGTCCAAAAAGCAAAAGAGCAAGCCAATGACAGGCTGATAACAGCCATCGACCAGATCCGCAAACGCCACGGCCCGGACAAGATCAAAGTGGGCCGCCTGTTGGCCGCCTGAAATGATTCCCCTGCTGACACGCTCTTACTATTCGCTCATGTGGGGCATTGCCTCGCCGGAGCAGCTTTGCATCGCCGCCAAGCAGCAAGGCTATGCCAGGATCGCCCTGACCGACAGGGACAACCTCTACGGCCTCTGGTCTTTTCTGAGCGCCTGTGATTATCACGGCATCGAGCCAATCATAGGGGCGGAGCTGAGCGAGCCTCACAGCGAGAGACGCGTGGTCTGCCTGGTCAAGGATGCCCAAGGCTTTAGCAATCTCTGCCGTTTATTAAGCCAGCGTCACCGGCGGGAAGATTTTTCCCTGCGGACTTTCCTGCCAGAGCATATCGAGGGCCTTTTGCTGCTGGCGACCGATGCGGACCTGCTGGCCCGGCTGTATGAAGCGGGCGGCGATGTAGCGGCCGCCTTGCCCTGCACGCTCGGCTCCAGCTATCGGCTGCGCCAGGCCGCCAAAAGGCTGGGCCTTCCTATGGTGGTGGTGCCGGGAAACTATTTTCTACAACCATCTGACTATCAGGTGCATAAAGTGCTCAGGGCCATTGCCCTGAACACCTCTCTCTCCCGCCTTAAGGCAACTGACCTGGCCCCAGAAGATGCCTGGCTGGCCCCTTCCCGGGAGTACGCCCGCCGTTTCAATGCCCTGCCCGAGGCCATGGAGGCATCGCATGAATTGGCCGGGCGTTTGCATTTTGTACCCGAGTCCCGGACCATCATGCCGCCCTGGGAAGATGCTCGGGGCAGGGATGCGGACACCGTGCTGCGCGAGGAAGCCTATGTGGGAGCCCGTGGCCGTTACGGGCGGGAATTATCTCGAGAAGTAATGCAAAGGCTGGAATATGAGCTGGGCATTATCAGGCAGAAAAAATTCTCCTCTTATTTTCTGGTGGTGCAGGATCTGGTCAGGCGCAGCCCGCGCATCTGCGGCCGCGGCTCGGGCGCGGCTTCCTTGGTGGCCTACTGCCTGGGCATCACCAATATTTGTCCCCTGAAATTCAACCTCTACTTCGAGCGCTTCATACACCCGGAGCGGATTGATCCGCCGGACATTGACGTGGACTTTGCCTGGGACGAGCGCGACGAGGTGATTAACTCGGTGCTGGAGCAATACCAGGGCCGCTCGGCCATGGTCTGCAATCACGTCCTGTTTCAGGGACGCCTGGCCATACGGGAAGTGGCCAAGGTCTTTGGCATTCCCGCCCGGGAAGTCAAGACGGTGATGAAGAGCCTGCCCTGGCTGCGGGGACCGGTGGAGGGCCACACCGGCTTCTATCCCAAGCGCCAGGCCCTGCCGCCGGGGGTGAAGCCCAATATCCCTGAACCCTGGCCCGAGATATTGTATTTGGCGCAACGCATTGTGGGCATTCCCCGCCATCTTTCCGCACATGTGGGCGGCGTGGTGATCACGCCCGGCCCCATAAGCGGCTACGCCCCCCTGGAAACCGCCGCCAAGGGCGTGCCCATGATCCAGTGGGAAAGGGAGGGGGCGGAAGAGGCCGGTTTGGTCAAGATCGACCTGTTGGGCAACCGCTCCCTGGGGGTGATCCGGGATGCCCTGGCCAATGTGCGCCACAACGGCCAAGACTTTAGCGAGGCGGGCTGGGAACCGGAAGACGATCCCCAAACCCAAAAAATGGTGGCCCGGGGCCAGACCATGGGCTGCTTTTATGTCGAAAGCCCGGCCACCAGGCTCTTGCAGCAAAAGGCGGCCACCGGCGATTTCGAGCATCTGGTGATCCACAGCAGCATCATCCGGCCCGCGGCCAATGACTATATCCAAGAATATTTGCACCGGCTGCATGGCGCGTCTTGGCAGCCCATACATCCCCTGCTCAAGGACATCTTGGAGGAGACCTACGGCATCATGGTCTATCAGGAGCAGGTGTCTCAGGCGGCGGTGGCTTTGGCTGGCTTCACTCATGCCGAGGGCGACCGTTTGCGCAAGGTGATGACCTGGAAGGACAAGGGGCGCGCCTTAAGCGACTACCAGGAGAAATTCGCGGCCGGAGCCCTGGCCCGGGGAGTGAGCCCTGAGTGTCTGCGTGAAGTGTGGCAGATGATGATGAGTTTCTCGGGCTACAGTTTTTGCAAGCCGCACAGCGCCAGCTATGCCCGGGTGTCGTTTCAGGCGGCCTACTTGAAGGCGCACTATCCGGCTGAGTTTATGGCTGCTGTGATAAGCAATCAGGGTGGTTTTTATTCGACTTTTGCCTATGTCTCCGAGGCCAGGCGTATGGGTCTCAAGCTATTGCCGCCGGACGTCAATCAGAGCCAGGTGCGCTGGACCGGCCACGCCGGCTCAATCAGGGTGGGGCTTATGGCGGTAAAGGCCCTGGGACGGGAAACGCGGGAGCGCATCGTGGCCGAAAGGGCAAAGGGGGCCTATCTCAGCCTGGCC
>JANQFN010000344.1 GCA_028277825.1 Desulfarculaceae bacterium | reverse complement strand
GCCCCAGCTCCTCGGCCGCGATCTGGCGCAGGGTGGTGAAGGCGCCTTGGCCGCCGTCACCGGTGCCCACTAAAATCTCGATGGGTTCTCCCGGAGCGGCTCGGGCCCGGGCGGTGCCCGGGTTGGGCAGGCCGGTGAGTCCGATGCCGTAGTGGGTGGCGGCCAGGCCCCAGCCGCTGAGCCAGGCCGGGTCGTTCTCCCGGGGATGCGGCGGCATCTCCCGCCGGGCCTCTTCCACCTCATCCAAGCACTGGCTCAGGCCCACCGAGGCCTCCAGCACCTGGCCGGCGGCGTTGGCCTTGCCCTCGGCCAGGAAATTGCGCCGTCGAATCTCGGCCGGGCTCACCCCCACGGCCTCGGCCAACAGATCCATCTGGGCCTCGTGGGCGATGGCCACCTGGGGCACCCCGAAGCCGCGCATGGCCCCGGCCACCGGGTTGTTGGTGTAGACCACCCGGCCCAACACCTCAACGTTTGGCATCTCGTAGGGGCCGGCGGCGTGCACCACCGCCCGGGCCATCACCGGCGGACCGTAGGAGGCATAGGCCCCGGTGTCGGCGATGATCTCCACCCGCACCGCCTGCAGCCGGCCCTGGGCGTCGGCGCCGGTGGTCATGTGCACCGTGACCGGGTGGCGCTTGGTGGAGACCTGGAAGGACTCCTCCCGGCCGTAGACCATGCGCGCCGGCCGGCCGCTGAGATAGGCGGCGATGGCGGCGTAGTAGCCCGGCGAAAGGCACTGCTTGTCGCCGAAATAGCCGCCCATGGTGCTGCAAACCACCCGGATGCGCTCCGCGGGCAGGTCCAGGACCCGGGCCAGTTCGGCCTGCTCGAAGTGGGCGTGCTTGGTGGGCAGGTTCACCACCAGGACGTCGTCTTGCCAATGGGCTACGCCGGCCTCGGGCTCCAGATAGGCGTGCTCCACCATCTGGGTGGAGTAGGTGTTTTGGATCACATGCGTGCAGCCGGCCAGGGCCCCGGCGGCGTCGCCCTTGATCACCCGGCGTTCAAACACCAGGTTGCCGCCTTCGTGCAGGTCCGGCGCCCCCGGCTCCAGGGTGCTTTCCGGGTCCAACAGGGGCGGCAACTCCCCAAGATCAACCTGAATCAGCGAGGCGGCCTCTTCGGCCTGCTCCAGGGTCTGGGCCGCGATCAGGGCCAAGGGGTCGCCCACCCGCCGCACCTTGTCTCCAGCCAGGACCGGTTCGTCTTTGAGCCGGGGACCCACCAGCGCCTCGCCGGGCAGGTCGGCCGCGGTCCACACCGCCACTACACCGGGGGCTTTCCGGGCCGCCCGGGTGTCGATGCTCCGTATCTCGGCGTGGGGCACTTGTGAGCGCAGCACAAACAGCTCCAGGGCGCCTGCCAAGTGCAGGTCCGCGGCGTACAGCGCCTGTCCGGTGATCTTGTCCCAGACGTCGTCTTTGACCGGCGAGGTCCCGATGTGCCTCAAGGGCGCCATCAATCCTCCTCAGCGG
>JANQFN010000301.1 GCA_028277825.1 Desulfarculaceae bacterium | reverse complement strand
CTGGGACAGCGCCGCCAAGAGCGACACCGAGCTGTTCGGCAAGTGGTACCGGGCCATGATCAGCCGGGGCGTCTACCTGGCCCCCAGCCAGTACGAGTGTACCTTTGTCAGCCTGGCCCACACCCCGGACGTGATCAACCAGACCCTAACCGTGGCCGAGGACGCGGTCAAGGAGTTGTAGCCCGGTAAACAGACACGATCTCTAATATATCCGGGGCCGCCGGGTGGCGGCCCCGTTTTATTTTGGCGGTTTTGACAAAGGGATGGTGGATGTAGCACGGCGTGAAGGTTTGGCGGAGCAGCGGGTCAATGGGGGGCAATGGAGAGTAAGAGGTTTGTAATAAAGGGAAGCCAGCCAGGCGGGGTCTTTTGCCGTTTGCGGCGGCCCGGACAATTCATGGCCTGGGTTGGCCGGGAACAAAGAGTTTTGAACTTGGCTAGCACGGACAACTTTTTGTCCGTGTTGGGCAGCAACAAGAAGGTGTCAGCCAATAGGTTCAATGGCGACTCCGACACTCTTACCCTGCAAGTAGTATCCCGCAGAGCTGTATTTCCACTCCTCCGCCGTCCCCACCAAACCCGCCTTTACAGGGTTGCCGTGCATGTAGTCCAGCTTTTGCCTCATTTTGCTTTCGGAATGGACAATAAATTTGTGGTAGCGCGGCTGCCATACTGGATCCTTGAGGTCGATCTCGGCAGCATAGCCCGTCTGTTTCCTGCGCAGGTTGGCCTTGATCTTCACCGAGGAGCGCTGCTTCCATTGCTTCGTGAAAAGACTTAGTTGATCAGGCTCCTCAAACCAAACCACTGCGTGTACATGGTCGGGCATGACTACGAACCCGGCGCACTTCCCCTTTTGCTTGGCTAGTTGCGAGCCCAGTACGCCAATCACAATTTGCTTGGAAATGTCGTGGTCCAGGAACCGGCGACGCTTGTAACATGTGAAGGTAACAAAGACAGAGAAGTCGGAATCAGGCATATTCGTTTTTTCATTCACAACCATCTTGGTTGATTTGTAACCTCGTGATTAGACCTCTTGTCGCCTGCGGCGACCCGGACAATAAATTGTCCGGGCTGGCCGGAGAATAGAGAGGATTGGCGGGAAACAGGTTGTCTCCAATTAATTTTTCTTGGTTAGCACGGACAACTCGTTGTCCGTGCTGCGCAGCAACAAGAGGTCTCGGCCCGGCGGTGCGATGACAGCCATTAGGTCTGAAAAGCATATAGTGGACTCGTAGCAAAGGGAATCTTACCCTTACTCCCCCAGCGTGTAACTCCCGCTGTACTCCACCACCGAGTCGCCCACGGACTTGGTCTTCTCGTCATATGGCGTGATGTAACCGCCGTCATAGGTGAGGCTGCCCTTGATGCCCTGGTAGCGCCCCGCCCCGCTCAGAAACTTCCCGCTGCCCTTAATAAAGGGCAGGTCGCTGCCCGCCTTGCGGTATTCTTCGCCTTGATACTTGAAGACAATCCAGGAGCCGTCGTTGAAGCTGAGCTTGACGTAGCCCAGGTGACTGCCCTCGGGCTCGTACATGTCAAAGCTGCCCTGGTCTTCAAAGGCCGCTGCCTGGCCGTCCGGAAACAGCGCCACCCCACGGTGCTCGTAAACTCCCATGATGTGCTTTTTGGAGTCGGCCACATGCAGCAGGTGGACCTGGGTAATGTGTGAAACGACCTTGAACCTGATGACCTGTTCCGCCCGGGCCGTGGGCGCTGCAAGCAGAAGCGCCGTAGCGAGCACCAGCCCCGGCAATGAAAACCTCAGCGCCTTACACATGATCCCCTCTCCGGTAGACATAATTCGCCCCCGCGAGTATAGCCCAAACCTGGCGGGCCGGGCGCAAAACAAAACCCCCGCTGGGCGGGGGCCGTTCAATTCGGCTTGGCGTGGTTGGCCGGGGGCTAGCCTGGATATTTCACGAAGGTTGGACGGCATTGGCGATGCGGCTAGTATCTATCGGTGTGTTATGAAAAAAACGTCTACGTTATCAGTGTACAGTTTGTACCCGAGCCCGGCACAGCCAGCCATGCGCTGGCAAGGCGGCCGGCAAGCGACAGGCGAAGGCGTAGCCAAAGCTACGTCGAGCTTGGAGCGCAGCCGGCAACACCGCCAGCGCTTGGCTGGCTCAGCCGGACGACCGGCCTTCGTGAAATATCCGGGCTAGCTTCTTTTATAAGGAGTTCAGCCCTAACTCGTTCAGTTTTTCCTGGCCGGGCCGGCCGCGCTCGTCCCAACCCCGGGTGCGGTAATAAAGCGCCCGGGCGCTGAGGAAGCGGTCCATGGTGATGCGCTCGCCGCCCTCCTTGCCGTCGGTCAGGTCTTCAGAGAAAAAGCGCTCCGGCGGGATGTCCTCTTCCAGGCCCTCGCGCAGGTTGTAGAGCCGCTCCAGGTTCCACACCCGTTCCCCGGCCCGCTTCAGTTCGTCCTCACTGATATCGAAGCCGGTCAGGGCGTTGAACAGCTCGGTCATCACCGGCCAAGTGTACTCGGCGTTTCGCTGGCCAAACTTGCAGATGGTGAAGGAGTCGTCGATCACCATCATGTGTTCCTTGTCCAGGTGAGTGGCGATGTTGCCCTCATAGCCGCCCTCGGCGAACTCGCCCAGGAACATCTCGTTGACGTACAGGGTGGCGCGCAGATGGTCGGCCCCGCGGTTGCTGGTCACCAGGGACATGCCGGTGCCGAAGCTGCGGCGCGATTCATAGCCGGGGTACTCCTGCTTTTTGGAGTGGATCACCCGGCCCAGGGCCTCCTGGCCCCACTTTTGGGCGGCCAGGTAGGAGCCCTCGGCCAGCAGATCGCCGATGCCCTCCCGGGCGGCGATCTTGGGGATCAGGGCCACCACCGACTCGTGCTGTCCCCAGTTCATCTCATAACCGTCAAGGTCGGCGGCGCTGATAATGCCCAGGTCGTAGAGGTCCATCAAAAGGGCGAAGACTTGGCCGCAGGAGATGGTGTCGAGCCCATAGTCATTGCACAGCCAGTTGGCCATGAGGATGGATTCGATGTTGTCGTTCAGGGAGTTGGTGCCAAAGGCCATCAAGGTCTCGTACTCGGGGCCTTCCACCTCTGCCAGCTTGTAGGGTCCCTCCTTGACGGTGTGGATGTTGCCGCACTTCAGCGGACAGTTAAAGCAGCCCCGGTCCTTGACGAAATAGTTTTCCTTGAGAGCCTCGGCCCCGATCTTGGCCTGGTCCTCGAAATGCCCCCGGCGGAAGTTCTTGGTGGGGCAGACGTTATTCGTGTTGAAGAAATCAAAGGCCATGGAGGTGCCGTAGTTGCCAAAGGCCTTGCCGTTTTGCACAGAGGCCTTGCCGCCGTTGCGCGAAATCTCGGTCACCTTGTCAGCGTCAAAGCTGCCCACCGGCAGCTTGCCCTTGACCGCGATAGCCTTGAGCTTCTTGGCGCCCATCACCGCACCCACCCCGCTGCGTCCGGCGGCGCGGTGATTGTTCATGATGGCCGCGTACTTGACCAGGTTTTCGCCGCCCTGGCCGATGGCCACCACCTCCACCTTGCCCTCGGCCTCCTGGATCAGGCGCTCGGTCTCGAAAACGCCCTGGCCCCACAGGTGCGAGGCGTCTTTCAGTTGGGCCCGGCCCTCGTCGATGACCAGATAGCAGGGCTTATCCGCCGCACCGGTGATCACGATGCCGTCGAAGCCGGCCCGCTTCAGGCGCGGGCCCCAGTGGCCGCCGCAGTGGCTGCCGGTGCACAGGCCGGTGAGCGGCGACTTGGTGGTCACGTTGAAAAAGGCGCTGAACACGCCGGTGCCGGTATAGGGCCCGTTGGCGAAGATCAGCGGGTTGTCCGGCGACAGCGGGTCCAC